>PLYG01000478.1 GCA_003153335.1 Betaproteobacteria bacterium
GCATCGCTTCGTTGAGCGCGTCCTTGAGCGTCTTTGAACCGGATTCGACCGGCACCACCGTGGCGCCCAGCAGCTTCATCCGGAACACGTTCTGCACCTGGCGCTTGATGTCTTCACTGCCCATGTAGACCACGCATTCCATGCCATAGCGTGCAGCTACGGTTGCAGCAGCGACGCCATGCATGCCGGCACCGGTTTCGGCGATCACCCGGGTCTTGCCCAGCCGATTGGCAAGCAGCGCCTGACCGATGCAATTGTTGATCTTGTGCGCTCCGGTGTGATTGAGGTCTTCGCGCTTGAGATAGATCTGCGCGCCGCCCAGCATTTCCGACCAGCGGCGGGCGTGGTAGACCGGACTCGGTCGGCCGACAAAGTGCTTCAATTCGCATTCGAACTCGGCGACGAATTCCGGATCGTGCTGATAGCGGGCGTACTCCTCCCGCAACTGGTCGAGCGCGCGGATCAGAGTCTCGGCGACGAACACGCCGCCGTAGGGACCGAAGTGGCCCATCGCATCTGGCAGGTCGTAGGGCGTGGGCAGAATGGCCGGGGGTTGCATTTGCATGAGGTTCTCCTCGGGAAGAATGGACGGTTCGGCCAAGCGACAATTCGCCGGCCGCGCAACGGGACCGCAGCACGTCTACGTGTGCTTGGCCCGGCAATGCCGCCAATAGCGGCGGGTCCTTCCCCCGATGTGACTTTTCATCCCGCGCTCACTTTCGCGTCCTGTAATTGTCTGTCGACCCACCGCACTGCGGTGGCAAAGCGCCCGATCAGTTGCACGTCCTTGACGCCGGGCGCCGCTTCCACGCCGCTTGATACATCGACTGCCCACGGCCGCAACTGTTCGATTCCTGCGGCCACATTGCCGGGGGTGAGACCACCCGACAACACGATCCGGCAGGTCATACGCGCCGGAATGAGGTTCCAGTCGAACGTCTCTCCGGTCCCGCCTGCAACACCCGGACGATACGCGTCCAGCAGCAATGCCGCCGCATCCGGATAGCGGGCCGCGTATTGTAGCAAATCGGTCCCGGAACGAACCCGCACCGCTTTGATGTACGGTTGCCCGAACTGTCCGCAGAATTCCGCCGGCTCGTCGCCGTGAAATTGCAGAAGACCCAGCGGCACTTTGACCAGCACGCGCCGCACGTCGTCCGCCGGTGCGTCGACAAACAATCCGACCGCGGTCACGAATGGCGGTAGCGCGCGCGCGATTGTTCCGGCCGCGGCGGGCGTCACGCAGCGCGGACTCGGAGGATGGAACACGAACCCGACGGCATCGGCGCCCGCCTCGGCCGCTGCCAGCGCATCCTCTTGCCGGGTGATGCCGCAGATCTTGATCCGGGTGCGAGCGTGAGTCACGGGTTGGGTTTCCATGGGTGCCGGGACGAGGTCGCCGGCAGACCGAAGCGGGGATCATACTCGATGCCGCTCAGATACAAGCCGTCGGGCATGAACGTGGGCGCGGCGTGGGCGCGCTCGCGTGCAGCCAGGACCTCCGCGACCCATGCCGGTGGCTTCGCACCGTGACCCACCATCACCAGCGCGCCGATGATGTTGCGCACCATGTGATGAAGAAAGGCGCTGGCAACGAACTCGAACGTAAAGAGCGCGTTATCGGCTTCGATGCCGATCCGTTCCAATTTCTTTACCGGCGACTTCGCCTGGCACTGCGCCGAACGGAAAGCCGAAAAATCGTGTTCGCCGACCAGGTGTTGCGCCGCCTGGCGCATCAGTTCGAGATCGAGCGGGCGATGACACCAGCCGACACGCCCGGCCAGCAGCCCGGGGCGCTCGGGCCGGTTGAGCAACAGATAGTGGTAGCTGCGGCGGCGGGCCGAAAAGCGCGCATGAAATTCCGGCGGGACCTCGCGCGCCCATTTCACGGCGATGGCGCCGGGCAACTGCGCATTGACGCCGCGGACCCACGCCGTGAGCGGTCGCGGCGCTCTGGTTTCGAAATGGGCGACCTGCACGCTTGCATGGACACCCTGATCGGTACGGCCTGCTGCATTCAAAGTCACCGGCGCCCCCGCCAGTTCTCCGATCGCGGCTTCGAGCGCATCCTGAATTCCGCAGCGCGAGGCCTGGCTCTGCCATCCGCAAAATGGACGGCCGTCGTACTCGAGGCCGAGGGCGATGCGGGTCAGGTTCATAGGTAAAAAAACCGCAGGCGGAGCTGATCGCCCGGCCTGCGGTCGGATGGGATGGGAGGTCAGCTGCGCAGCTTGGTCAGGAAGGCCTGGGCTTCCTTCTTCTGCTGCTCGTCGCCTTCCTGAATGACTTCCTGAAGGATTTCGCGGGCGCCCTCGACATCGCCCATTTCCTGGTACGCCTTGGCAAGATCGAGCTTGGTTGCCGCGTCATGCCATTGTCCATCGAGCGCCGACGGTGTCTGCTCTTCGATGGTCTTGCGCGACGGATCGAACGAGAGGTCCAGCTTGTCGAGATCGAGCTTTCCTGATGGTTGCGGCGCGCGCGTCACGGTGCTGGTCGTCATCGGCGAAAAGCTGGCCATCGAGACGGTCCCGGCAGCGACCGCGGCCGCCAGCGCGGGCATGGTTACATCACTGGGCTTCAACTCAGGCAGGTTGTCGGTTTGCACAGGCGGAGCCACATTGAGCGTTTCGTACAGCGGGGCGAGCGGCCTTTCTCCCCAGATGCTGCCGGAGGTCCCGGCCAGCGTCACGTCGGAGAGCGTCGACGGCCCGGACAGCGTGGTCGCTCCGGTGAGGGTGATCGGTCCGTCGAGAGTCACGAAGTCCATGGTTGGCGATGCGGGCTGCGGCGCCATGTCCGGACCGCTGTCGAGTTTGAAGTCGAGCGGCGCGCGGTTATGAACCGCGGTTGCGCGCGAAGCAGCGGCCGCGGCAACCGACGCAGCAGCGGCTGCGGCAAGCGGCGCCGAGAGCGACGAAGTCCCAGGCACCGCGACGGCAGCGGCGGGCTCAGACGGCGTCAGCGCAGGCGGCATCACAAAGACTTCTCTTTTCGGCGCTTCGGGCAACTCGAAGTCGGTTTCGAACGCAGACTTCTCGACCGCCGCGGCGACACGCATGTTCGAATCCGGAAGACGGTCGTCACCGCTCGCCGGCACGGTCGGCGGCGCCGCCGCGCTTCCGGCACGGGCCTCTTCGCCCTTTGCCACATACAGCGGATTGGCCGGGTCGATGCCGCGCCCGAGTTGCGCGGCCTTGGCCCAGACGTCGCCGGAGCCCTTGGTCGCCGCAAAGACTTCCGATGCAATGCTTTCAAACGCAGTGGGCTTGTTTTGCTGCGCGTAGATTTCCAGCAGCTTCAATCGGATCTCTTGCCGGTCCGGGGTTTTGCCGAGCGCGTCCCGCAATATTTCTTCGGCCTGGTTGTCGCGGCCATAAGCCAGGTAGACCTCGGCCTCGGCGATAGGATCGACTTCGCCGGTGTCGATATTGCCCAGTCCCTCGCGGCTGAATTCGGATACCAGGGAATTGTCACCAGTGTTGACGACCCCGCCACCGGTGTTGCCGAAGACCGTGCTGGTGCGGATATCACTGCCGGCGCCTATGCTGTCTTCGAACTTGGTGGACACGCTGCGGCGGCGGCGCGCCAGCAGCCACGCCACAAAACCGAGGACGATCACAGCCGTGCCACCGACCAGTACGTACGTGTTGCTTAGCAAGTCATCGAGGAACGATGGCTCCTGTTGGGGTTGCGGCGGACGCAGTGGTGGCTTGGGTTTGGGCGGCTCGGCCTTGGCTGCAGCCGCGTCGGCATCTGCGTCCTTGGTTTCGCTCTTCGACGGCGCAGTCTTCGAGGGGTCCGCTGCGGCGAGGGTCGGCGCCTTGGCCGCTTCGGCTTTGGCGAGTTCGCCTGCTGAGGTTACCGCGGCAGGTACCGGCGGCGGTGCTGCCGGCGGCGGAGTTGCCGCGGCTGGCGCCGCAGGCGTTGGAAAAATCGACTGTGTTGGCGCTGCCGGCGCCGCATTAGTCGCCGGTGCCGCGGCCGATGCGCGAGCGGTTGCGTCAGCGCCCTTGGCCGCCGCTCTTGCCTGCTCGACTGCGAGTTGTTGCGCCTGCAGCGATGAATTCTTCAACTCCAGCAGGCGCTGTAAATCCTTGACTTGCTTTTCAAGTGCCGCCACGCGCGAGTTGGCCTCCGCCACCGTCTTTTGCGAGGCCAGCGCATTTTCTGCGCGCCCCGCCGCACCGGTTGTGCCGGAAACGGTCTCGCCTTTGGACAGGCGCAGTTTGTCGGCGCCGGGAGCGGCGGCAACCTTGTCGTCAACCGCCGTCGTGATCCGCCCGCTCGCGACCTGACGCGCGCCCTGGGCCTCGCCACCGGATACCGCGCCAGCCAGGCGATCGCGGTAAGCACGCCAGTCAGCCGCCTGGACGCGGATTTCCTTCTTTGCTTCGTTGTTCGGGACCGCCGCAACTTCTTCGGACGTCGGCACAGTCAGAATCTGTCCGGCGCGCAGCCGGCTCATGTTCTTGCCGTCAAACGCCTGCGCGTTGGCGCGGTAGAGGGCTGTGAGCATTTGTTCGAGCGTCACACCTTCGGGTTTGACTNNGTGCGGCGATCTTGCCCAGGGTTTCCCCGCGCTTTACCGGCCCGTAGTTGTTGGCTCCTGCTGCCTGAGCCGCTGCGGAAGCAGCAGCAGCAGCGGCGGGGGCTACCGGCGCGGATGGGGCGGCGGCCGCCGCCGGTGCGGCCGGGCGTTCGGCGGGGGGCGCCGCTGGCGCCAGGCTTTACGCAGGAATCGCTGCGGTAGGTTCGACCGCAGTCGTCGCCGCGAAGCCGGGCGGGTCGAGCAGGAACGTGTATTCCCGCAACAACCGGCCGGTGGCCCAGTTGAGTTCGATCAACAGATCGAGAAACGGCTCATTGATCGGCTGGGTACTGCTCACCTTGAGCACCGGCCGGCCCTCGCGTCGGTCCAGCACAACGCGGACACGCGCCAGCGCGCTGCCATAATCGATCTTGTTGTTGCTGTACGTAGCCTGGTCCGCAAGCCGGGAACTCAGGGTATCGAGTTCACCCGGCTGGACAGAAGTCAGTTCGATCTCGGCCGCAAGTGCCTGGCCCAATCCCGACTGCAGTGTCAACCTGCCCAAGCCGACCGCCCACGACGGCACGGGCAGCACCAGCAGTCCTGCCACGACACAATGCTGAATAATCGGTCTAAGGCGCATGCCTTTCCTCGCGCAAGAATCGGTGGAAGCTAACATAACATCAGCGGTTTAGGCTGGCAAGCTAAAGATGGGCATGAAATATCCCCAACAGGCAAGTTTTGCACATTCCGGACCGCCGGAAAACCGATCTTGTGCGAGGTCTAGCGCGCTGTCCAGTCTTCGCAACTATTCGGCATAACCACAAAATTTGGTAGGGCGGCCGGATGTTCAATCCATGGCTAGTGGATTCTGGCCTCCGGCGCCGCTCCATCGCTGCTGCCGGAAAGGGCTCGTTTGCGCTCCCTGCCAGCCGAACGCCGGGCTTTGACCCTAATTTTGCCGAAAACATACACGTCATGCCGATTACGGTTGATGCTGCCGTTTTTTCAAGCCCGGCAAACAAAAAGCCCCCTGACAGGGGCTTTGTGAAGGAGCGACTCGTAATCTTATGCGTTTGTCGTTGCGGGCCTTGCATGCAGCCCGGAATGCACGGCGGCTACTCCAGGAGAATACGCAACATGCGGCGCAACGGCTCCGCCGCACCCCAGAGCAGTTGATCGCCAACCGTGAACGCGGACAGATATTGCGGCCCCATGTTGAGCTTGCGCAAGCGGCCCACGGGCACGTTGAGGGTGCCAGTCACCTTGGCCGGCGTCAGGTCGGCAAGCGTCGCCTCCTTGTTGTTGGGGACGACACTGACCCACGGATTCGCCGCCGCCAGATGCGCTTCGATGTCGGCAAGCGGCACATCGCGCCGGAGCTTCACCGTCAGCGCCTGACTGTGGCAGCGCATCGTTCCCACGCGCACGCACAGGCCATCGATCGGAATGATGTCGCCGCCGGTCCGGCCGAGAATCTTGTTGCCCTCGGCCTCGGCCTTCCATTCTTCCTTGGATTGTCCGTTTCCGAGGTCCGTGTAGATCCATGGCAGCAGGCTGCCAGCCAGCGGATAGCCAAACTCGGTTTGCGGAAACGATTCCGCACGCATCGCATCGATGGCACGACGGTCGATGTCGATGATCGCCGACGCCGGCTGATCGAGCAGCGGTCTGACCGCGCCGTGGATCGCACCCATTTGGAGGAGCAATTCGCGCATGTTCGCGGCGCCGGCTCCCGATGCGGCCTGATAGGTCATCGCGGTCGCCCATTCGATCAGATCGGCCTTGAACAGCCCGTGCATGCCCATCAGCATCAGACTCACCGTGCAATTGCCGCCGATATAGTCCGTGCCGCCTTTCGCCACCGCGCTCTTGATCGCCTCGAGGTTGAGCGGGTCGAGGATGATGACTGCGTCGTCCTCCATCCGCAATGCCGACGCGGCGTCTATCCAGTAACCCTTCCAACCGGCAGCACGCAGCCGCGGATGAACGGCCTTGGTGTAATCGCCACCCTGGCAGGTCATGATGATGTCGAGTTTTTTCAGGTCGTCGATGCTGTTCGCATCGTTCAGGGTTCCCGTGTCGCGGCCGTTGATCGACGGGCCTTTGCCGCCCGCGTTCGACGTCGAAAAGAACACCGGATCAATATGATCAAAATCTTTCTCCTCGGACATCCGCTGCATGAGCACCGATCCGACCATTCCCCGCCAACCTACCAGACCAACCGTTTTCATCATCACACCCTGTTTGTGGAGTTCACGTAACTCCTTCTGCCCTGCTCGCTATTGTTTTGATTCCCGCCAGCCATTCCCGCGGCGATCACGTTCGCAACACGGCCGCGACGGCATCGCCCATTTCCCGGGTGCCGGTCACCGCTTCGCCCGGCGACGCGATGTCGCCGGTGCGCAGCCCCGCCGCCAGCACCTTGCGCACCGCGGCCCCGATCCGCGATGCCAGATCCGCCCGACCGAAAGTGTAGCGAAACATCATGCCCACAGACAGAATGGTCGCCAGCGGATTGGCCTTGTTGGCGCCGGCAATGTCCGGCGCGCTGCCATGTATCGGCTCGTACAACCCCTTGCCGCGCGCGTCGAGCGACGCGGAAGGCAGCATGCCGATCGAGCCGGCCAGCATCGACGCCTCATCCGACAAGATGTCCCCGAAGATGTTGCCGGTGACGATCACGTCGAACTGCCTGGGCGCGCGCACCAGCTGCATCGCCGCGTTGTCGACATACATGTGCGAGAGTTGCACCTCGGGATACGCTGCCCCTACGCCGGTGACGACTTCGCGCCACAGAATCGAGGTGTCGAGAACATTGGCCTTGTCGACCGAGCACAGCTTCTTTCCGCGCTTCATCGCCGTATCGAATCCGACCCGGGCGATACGCTCGATTTCCGATCGCGCATACAGCATGGTGTCGAAACCTTCGTCCTCGCCCTGGGCGTTGGTCCTGCGCCCGCGTGGCTGGCCGAAATAAATGTCGCCGGTCAGCTCGCGAATGATCATCAGATCGAGTCCGGCGACGATCTCCGGCTTGAGCGACGAAGCCGCGGCCAGCTCCGGATAAAGCAACACCGGGCGCAGATTGGCGAACAGCCCCAGGTCTTTCCTGATGCCGAGGATTCCCTGCTCGGGACGCATGGCGCGCGGCAGGGTGTCGTATTGAGGACCGCCAACGGCGCCCAGCAACACCGCATCGGCCGCTCGGGCGATGCGCTGCGTCGATAGCGGATACGGGTGGCCTTCCGCGTCGTACGCCGCGCCGCCCAGGTGCGCGCGTTCGATTTCAATGTTCTCGCCCTCGGCGCGCAGCACGTCGAGGATCTTGATTGCTTCCGCGACAATCTCGGGGCCAATGCCGTCGCCGGCCAATACCGCCAGTTTCATTTTCTGTTATTGCCGTGTCAGCCGAACAGCCAGGGCTGCTCGATGCGCCGTTTTGCTTCGAACGCGCGGATCTTGTCCGCATGCCGCAGCGTAAGCCCGATGTCGTCCCAACCGTTGAGCAGACAGGCCTTGCGAAAAGGATCGACGTCGAACTCCCATTCCTCGCTATCGGGCTTGACCACGCGCTGGCGCGGCAGATCGATGGTCAACCGGTAACCGGGGAACGCCGCAGCTTCGGCGAACAGGCGGTCCACCTTCGTTTCCGCCAGCACCAGCGGCAGCAAGCCGTTCTTGAAGCAGTTCGCGAAAAAAATGTCGGCGAACGACGGCGCGATGATGCAGCGAAATCCGTAGTCGTCAAGCGCCCACGGCGCATGCTCGCGCGAACTGCCGCAGCCGAAGTTTTTCCGCGCCAGCAGCACCGACGCGCCGCGATAGCGCCCTTCGTTGAGCACAAAATCCGGATTCAACGGCCGCCGGGTGTTATCCATCCCGGGCTCGCCTTTGTCCAGGTAGCGCCATGCATCGAACAAGTTGGGGCCGAACCCCGAACGCTTGATCGACTTCAGAAACTGCTTGGGAATGATCGCATCCGTGTCGACGTTGGCGCGATCCAGAGGCGCCACCAGCCCGGTGTGAACGACAAACGATTTCATCTCAATCCTTGCTGATGTTGGAATCTGCTGCTTGCCTGGATTTCCTGTGTTCCTCCGCATCGGCCTTGTCCTGGGTATGTGCATTCCAGAACAGCCCGCCGATCGAGAACACCGCCGCAATCACAAACAGAACAATGCCGATCATGATCTCGCCCACCGCGAAGGTGAAGATGGCGGCCAGCATCGCGAGGACTGCGATCACCTGGTTGCGGTCGGCTTTGAACGGGGATCCGGGGGACGGCATGCATGCACCCGGTTCAGGTCAGTTGCCGCACATCGACGAAATGTCCTTCGATCGCCGCTGCCGCCGCCATCGCGGGGCTGACCAGGTGCGT
>PLYG01000551.1 GCA_003153335.1 Betaproteobacteria bacterium
AGACCGCCGAATTCGCCGCCGACCCGCGGCCCTGGCAAAGAATCCGCTGCGAGCGCGCGAATACCACGATGTCGTAGACCGTCAGAAAAAAAGCTTCGGCGCGCATGTCGGCGATCAACACCAGTTCGCGCTCGATGATTTCGCGCACGCTCTCGGGCAGCCCTTCGGAATAGCGGGTGGCGGCGCCCGCGTAAGTCATCCGCCGCAAGTAACCGATCGGCGTTTCGCCGGCGGGCACGAGTTCCTCCGGATACTCGTAGCGCAACTCTTCGAGATTGAAATCGCAGCGCGCGGCGATGGCGAGCGTCTCGGCCAGCAGGTCGGCCGGATACAGATTGGCGAGGCGCCCGATGCCGCGCAAATGCGGCTCGCTGTTGGGCAGTACGTCGCCCCCGGCCTGGGCGAGCGGCACGCGCAACCGGATTGCGGTAAGCACGTCGTGCAATGCTTTGCGCGAACGCTGATGAAACTGCACGCCGCCCGTGGCCACCAGCGGCAAGTCGAGGGCGGCGCCGATCGCGCGCAGATGATCGAGCAGTCCCGCATCGTCGGGGCCGCGCAGCAGTTCGACCGCCAGCCAGGCGCGCTTCGGAAACGTGCGGCGCAGCCAGGCTGCGTCGCCTTCCTTCGTATCCATGTCGCCGATCAGCAAGGCGAGACAGTCGGCTATGCCCGCGGCGAGATCGGTGGTGAGCAGTTGGTACGCGCCTTTTTTCGCGCGGCCGCGGGTGAGCGAAATCAGTTCGCACAGATTGCCGTAGCCATTGCGGTTTTGCGCGAGCAGCACGAGCTTCCTCTGCGGGGCATCGGCCGGCACGAACTCCGCACCGATGATCAGCTTCAATGCGTGGTCGCGCGCGGCCAGATGGGCGCGCACCGTACCGGCGACCGAACACTCATCCGTCAACGCCAGCGCGTGATAACCCAGCGCCTGCGCGCGCTGCACGAGTTCGTCCGGATGCGCCGCGCCGCGCAGGAACGAGAAGTTGGAAATGCAGTGCAGTTCGGCGTAGTTCGGTTGCATGAAGTAGTAGAAAGTAATAGAAGTAATAGGGGACAGACCACGTTTAATGATGATTGTGAAGAACGAAAAACGTGGTCTGTCCCCATTTCTTTATCCAAACACCCCGTGCAAAAACCACTGCCGGGATGCGCTGAGTTCACGGTAGATCCAGCAAGTCTCGCCCAGTGGATTGCGCGCCACGAAGTAGTCGCGCGCGACAGGCAGGTTGTCCCACCAGCCGCTCTGGATACGTTCCGGTCCCGCCAGCAGCGTGAGCGGGCCGTGATGCAGTGGCTGTGCGTCGCGGGTGATCAGCGCCCGCGGCCGTTCGAGGAGCCATGCGGGCCTGGGGCGGGCGTACGGCGATTGTGCGGGGTACGCCGCCTTGCCGCGTACCGCGCCCGCTGCATTGCCGGCATCGGGCACGACCGCGCTGGTCCACGCGTGTTCGGGGCGATGCTCGGCGCGGGGCGCGATCGTGCACACCTTCCCGGGCCCCAAGCGCGCGGCGAGGCGATCGAGCAGCCGCAGCCGGTCTTCGGTCTGCGCGCGTGGATCGGGCAACCAGCCGTTGGGCGGTGGGACGTATTCGCACAACGTGTCGATCGCGAGTTCGATCGCAGTGGCCGGCGCCGGCAGCGGCGAGCGCTGCAGTTGTTCGCGCACGAGCAGCAGCCATTGCCGCGCATCGCGCTGCGGTAGCGAGCTGCCTATTTCGTGCCGGGTGGTGAGCTGGCGGCCGTGGCGCAGCGTGAGCTGAATCGCGGTCGCAGCCGCGCCGCGCGCAGCAAGAAATCCTTGCGCTTCGGCCAGCAGCCGTTCGATCGCATGGAGGCAGAGGCCTAAGTCATCGATCTCCGCCGCGAAGTCGAACGTCGTCCGGAACCGTTCGGGCGCGACCTGCGGCGCGCGCGGATCGGGCAGCACGCCGGTCATCCGCTCGAGGTCGCGCGCGCACTCGAAGCCGAAGCGCCGCAGCAAGCCGTCGCGGGGCAGGTCGAACAATTGCGCCAGGGTCCTTAGCCCAAGCACCCCGAGCGTCTGTCTGGTCGCGTCGTCCCAGGGCAGCAGGGTGGTGGGGAGCGGGCGCAGGCGCCCGGGCAGTAGTGCTAAGTCCATGCAGGCGCGCGCCGCGATCCCATGCGCGTGGGCCAGCGCGAACAGCTCTGCTGCGAGCGGCGTGGGTGCCACGCCCAGCGTGGCGTGGTAACCCAGTTCGCGAAAGCTTTGCCGCAGCGCACCGCACAGTTTGCCCAGTCCGCCGAACAGCGTGAGACTGGACTCGACGTCGAGCACGAGACAATCGCGGACGATAGCGACGCCGGGCGTGAACTGCAGCGCGCAGAGCGCAATGCGTTCCAGCGCATCGCGTTCCCTGGTGAGGTCGCGAGGCAGCAGGACGATTTCGCTCGCGAATACGCGCGCCGCCGCCGCCGTAATGCCCGCCTGCACGCCGGCCTGTTGCGCGACGGGATTGGCGGCATGGACCAGCGTCCGGTTGCCGCTGGTTTCGGTGATCGCGACGGGGACTTGCGGCAACAGGCCGCGCGTCGCGGCTTGCAATGAGAGATCGGGGAGGTGGAGGGATATCCAGAGCATGGTGATCAGTGCGCTTTCCCAAAAAATTCATGAGTCATCATTCCCGCCCCCGCAGCATTCGTCCGGGGACAGGCTCCAGCGGAAATTTTCCAGCAGCAACCGCATCGGTCAGGTCGTTGGTCAAGGGCAGATTCCAGCGTAGCGCCGGATGCGTTGGGGCGGCGATGCGCGATGCGCGTTCCGTGGTGTGCGGCACGCCCGGCGCCGGACGCGAGGCGTGCGGGGCGCTGACGGGCAGCGGCCGCGCCGCCCAGGCATGCCGCCACGGCTGCACGCGCATCCGCGGCGTTCCCGCCAGGCCGCGGCACTTGTGCAGCGTGAGTTCGAGCGCGCCCTGCTGCGCCGCGTAAACGATACGCAACGGCGCGGGCGAGGGCTGTTCGCGGGCGCGGCGCGGCCGGAACAGGAAGCCGGCGCACGACCCGGTA
>PLYG01000088.1 GCA_003153335.1 Betaproteobacteria bacterium
GAAATTCAAGCGCACGACCCCAAGTATCCGCGGGCGCTGCACCTCAGTCAACCGCGCATTTTCAACTGCGAATGCCCGACAGTGTCTGTATTCAGTCACTCCCATACGCGTAACGGCATGAAGTTGTCGAATCCGCGCTGACAACCGAGTGCTCTTTGAGTCAAACGCACAACCGTACCCAGCACGAGGAAAAGTTGCGCGTCACCTGCCCGGAGCGAGACGCTGCAGTTCCTGCGGGAGGCTCGCCGCCTCGCGCCGTTGCAGCAGCGGATACCACACGGGTCGGCGCGAGAAAGAAAGTCACAGGGAACAGACTGCGGCCCCCAAGCCTTTCTCTAGAACCGCGGTCTGACCCCCAATGAACGCGTTCCGAATAATGCCGTTCGAAATCCCTAGTGCTGCCCGCCGGAAAGGATGGCGGCTTTTTTGTCCTCGTACTCTGCCTTCTGGATCTCACCCTTCGCGAAGCGCTCGTTCAGAATCTGCAGCGCGGAAGATGTCGGATCGGCCCAAGAGCGTCCCGGCCCCCGGTCCATCATGTGCCACGACGGTCCCCAATGATGCGGACCACCGCCGCCCGATCTGCGACCCAGCCGGAAGATGGCAACACAGACGATGATGATGAACAGCATGATCAGCGGGCAGAGCCACGAGAACCCCCACCCGCCGCCCCACATGTGCCAATGACCCGGCCAACCCCACGGGTACTGCGGCGGACCCGCCGGCTGCGGAGTCTGCTGTGCCCATGCCAGCAACGGGTGAAACAGCGCAAAGAATGCGAGCGTCAGGAACGCCCAGAGCCTGGTCTTCATCTCGGTATCTCCTTTCTCAAGAATCGATTCTCACTGCCTGCGTCGTCGGACGGTGAAACCCTTGCTTCTCGTTCGCGGTCAGCCTATAGACGCCGGCCGGCGCGTCGCTGGCGAGCGATCCCCTCGAACGCGTGGTTCGGCGTCCTGGCCATGTCAAAAACTCGAACCTCACGATCGGACAAAGATAGAGTTTCCCGGCGTTCTGATTCATTCGACGTCACTCCCCGAATTGATCCTCCGAAGCGATGATGCTGTTATCTTCGATCATACCCTGTTCGTATGCGCAGAGCTCATGGGCTGACCGCGGCGCTCAATGACACACGTTGCGCCACGGCTAGCGCGAAATAAACCCCTTTTTCCTGCCGCAAGTATTGATCACCAGCCACGCATACGGCGGGCAATAGCCGATCGCCGCGGTGGTGAGCGGGAAGAGCCCGATCAGGCCCCACCAGCGGGCGGTGCCGTCCAGGAGGAACACCAGGCTCAGGATTGCTAGCCCGGCCAGTGCGCGGATGATGCGGTCAATCGTGCCTACGTTCATAGTCATGATGCGCCTCCTGCTTGGGTGGGTCGGTGGGCATCCGCGGCCGCGGCGGGTCAATTTCGACATTTTCGCCATCACGACATCAACTGCTGCAGCCGCAGTTCGGGCTAGCGCATGCGGCCTCCCCAGCCGGTTGTGTCTCGCGCAGCAGCTCGAGCGCGAATTTGTCCATCTTGCTCTGGGCGCCTTTGCGCACGAGCTTGCCGGCCTCGATCGCTTCGGCGAGCTCGTCTTCGGGGATGCCAAGTTCGCGCGCTTTGGCGACGTGATACTCCAGGCAGGAATGGCAGTTGGCGCCGATGGCGGTGCCGAGGGCGATCAGTTCGCGGATGCGGGGGTCGAGCTTCATGGGGTGTTGCCTCCTTTTGTTCCTTTAGACGAGGCAACACCGGAAAAGGATACGGTCTTAGCCAGGTCGCGCGGGGACTACGGCTACGACGGGTTTGCGGTCGCAGGCGAGTTCATTGCGTTCGTCGCGATCGAAGCTGCATCCGGTCTCCAGTTCCGTGCGCAACTTCTCGCGGGCGCGATGCAAGCGAATCTTGATGGTGTCGAGGCTGACGCCAAGGATGGCGGCGATCTCACCGTTCTTGAACCCCTCCAGTTCACTCAGCACTATCACGGTCCTGTAGGCCTCGGGAAGGCGTTCGATGAACTCGCGGATGCAAGCATTCATCTCTGCGCGGATCAAGGTGGCTTCGACCGAGGGGGTTTGCGCATCGAGCGGAACGTTGCGCTCCTCGGAATAGTCTTCCCCGTCCGGCGCGAGGTCAATCACGCGACGCTGCTGATCTGGCTGCTCTGCCGCGGGACCGCGCAGCTTGTCCAGTGCGGAGTTGGTCGCGATGCGATAGATCCATATGGCAAGGCTGGAATCGCCGCGGAATTTTGGCAGTCCTTCGCTTACTTTAAGCAGAACGACCTGGGTCAGATCTTCCGCCTCGCGCTCGCCGACAAGGCGAATCAAATACCGCAGCATTCGCGGCCGAAAAGTGTCGTAAATGGACTGGAATTCGAGGGCTGTCTCAGGCATGGCGACTCCCGATACAGAAAGGTAACGCGCATCGGGTGATGCGTATTGACGTGGGTCAAATCGGCAGCAGGTGAAGCAACTTCTCTTCTGACGCGAAGCGCACCGTGCTTCTCAGCAGTCTAGGATAGGAAATTCAACCGCACAACGCCGAGTATCCTCGACTGTTTCACCCCGGTCAACCGTGTAGACGGGGTTGTAAAGGTTCAATGGCCGTGTTCCTGTTGCGCCGGCGGCCGAGACGGCTCTTGCTGAAGCTCAATCGCGCCGGCCATGATCTCGGCCGTGCGCTCAGCACCTGCGACTGGAACCCCTAACCAACGTGCTCGTATATAGCTTCCACGATCGATGAGCCATTCAGCATGCGAAGGTGTTGTTGGCGCGCATGGAATCGCCGCTGGGCATGCGAACATCGCGTAAGTTTCAACTACGTCGGAACCTACGAGCGCCAGCCGCGGCGCGCCAGGCATTGCTCGCTCGTCATCAGGGAGTGCCTCGGCGCTCTTCGCCATCAGGATGACCCGAATCCCGGCTTTTTCGAAATCGGCCCGTTGGACTTCCAGTTGCCGCAGTCGTGGCAATGATTGCGGTAAGGCACCAGAAACCAGGAGCACTTCCTGTCCGCCAAGTTGCCGGAGCGTCTCCTGTGCACGCGGCGCGACTTCGAATGAAAAGTCGGGCGCGGTGATCGGCAGAAAGATCCCCACGCGGTTCGTCAACGTCTGTGCTATTCGGGACTCCGACAGCGCACGCAGGCGTTGGATCAGAGTCCATATTTCCGCGTCGTCGAGCCGGGGAGAAAAGGCCGGCATCGGAGTGTTGGGGATGCCATGCGCGACCCACCAGAAAAGGTCCCCGGGACGGTGATGCGTCGAGTGTTGGACGAGGTCGGCTGGCTTGATCGGTAGCGTCGCTGCCGAAGGTCCGTCGCCACGCCCGTGGGATCCGTGGCACTGCCCACAGTCGGCGGTATAGGAGAGAGCGCCGCGGGCGATTGCCATCGTTGTGTACTTGACCGGTGAGACCGCATACGAGGTCGGGTACGCGGGCTCTGCGATTAGCCAGCCGGCGACCAGGACTGCCACCGTGACCACGGCCCCGAATGCGATTGCGGTTTGCGGCGCGGTGCGCCGCTTTCGCCGACGCGTGTTCGCCAGGACGAGCGCAATGACGCAAGGGGTCGCAATGCATGCACCCAGAATCCAGCGGACGGGCACAGAACGCCCGGCGGGCGCGAGGCTCAGCGCAAAACTGAAGGGCCAGACGGGAGATTGATGGGCTGCGGGAACTGTGACCCCCAGCGTCCCGACAATCGCCACGACCGCGATGCCCGCTACGATTTCCAGGCCCGTATTTCGTGTAACCAGGCGCAGCGCTGAATCATCGCCACGTTCTACCCGCGGTGTC
>PLYG01000321.1 GCA_003153335.1 Betaproteobacteria bacterium
TGGCGCCGTTCGCCATCATGCTGCTCATACTCTTGATCAAGCCCACCGGGCTTTATGGCAGCCCAGTTGTGAAACAATAGGAGGTTGCCGGGGTCTGCCACCGGCGTGGTTGGGAACTGGCGCTGAGACTGGTTTTGCGTAAGGCCCCGAGTTCCCGAGTTCGGTCAATCTTGATATTGTTCTCGCGGATATAGTCATCCCACTCCCGCGTTTGCTTTGGGACCGGCCCAGACGGTTGCATTCGATGAACCAGCAAATTCGATTTTGCAAGAGCTTTGACGGTACCCGGATCGCCTATGCGACGACGGGCGAGGGGACGCCCCTCGTCAGGGCTCCGCACTGGCTGACTCATCTCGAGTTCGAGTGGCTAAGTCCGATCTGGAAGCCGTGGATCGAACTACTCTCGCGCTCGCACATGCTGCTGCGAATGGACGAGCGCGGCTGCGGGCTCTCCGACTGGGACGTGGCGGATATCTCCTTCGAGGCCTGGGTGCGTGATCTGGAAGCGGTGGTGGATGCCGCCGGCCTCGAGCGCTTTGCGCTATTCGGGCATTCCCAGGGTGGTGCCATCGCGGTCGAATACGCCGTGCGCCACCCAGAGCGCGTCTCGCACCTGATTCTCCTCGGAAGCTATGCGCGAGGCGCGATGAAGCGGGAGCCTTCCCCGCAGCGCATGGATGAGTTGCAGGCGCAGCTGAAGCTCATCGAAGTGGGCTGGGGACGCGATGACCCGTCCTACCGCCAGATGTTCTCGACGCAATTCGTGCCCAGCGGGACGCTTGAACATGTCAATTCCCTGAGCGAGATGCAGCGCCGGTCCGCAACGCCCGAAAACGCGGTGCGCATCATCCGCACCATGTTCTGGGTCGACGCGCGTGAATCGGCATCGCGGGTGAAGTGCCCGACGCTGATCCTGCACGCTCGGGGCGACCGGCGGGCACCGTTCGACGAAGGGCTATTGTTGGCAGGCCTGATTCCGGACGCGCGGCTGGTATCTCTCGAGTCGGAGAATCACATCCTGCTTTCCCACGACTCGGCGTTCCGGCAATTCTTCGAGGAGTTGGAAAGTTTCTTGCCCCGTGCGGGTGGCGCCGGCATGGGCGGGACTTTTCCGCAGCTCACGGCAAGGGAGGGTGAAGTGCTTGAGCGCATTGCGCAGGGCCTGGATAACGCGCAGATCGCCGCGCATCTGGGGATCTCGGAGAAGACTGTGCGCAACAATATCACCCACATTTTCGACAAGCTGGCCGTCGAAAACCGCTCCCAGGCCATCGTTCTCGCCCGCAATAGCGGCTTTGGGAAGACCTAAGCTCCTCCGTTGCAACCGCCCGGGACTCCTGTCCCGGCGTTCCCGGGCGGTTCTCTCCGCGTCCCGGGACAGCAGCCTCATGCGTCCGCGTTCGTGCAGGACCACTATGTGCCTACGGAAACCGGCACCTCGTCGGCCCGAATAGTCCAGGAGAGCATCCATGAGCGCGCAAGAATTCGTACTCGGAGCCAGCCAAACGTTGAAGCTGAATGCAGAGCGCGCGGCAACAGCCCCAATCCGCTTCGGCAAGGCGTGGCTGACCCAACACCACGGGCCGAAGGATCACGCCTTGAAGACCGGCCACGCCATGCCGCTCAAGGGCGGCGCGGCCGCGATGATCACAGCGTACGAGCCGACCCTGCTCGAGATCTATCGCCGGGATCCTGTCGCTGTGCGCTGGGCAATAGAGGACCAGGCCCATCACGCGCGCGGCGAAGCCATGCGCGCTTGCTTCGCCCGGCTGTTTCGCTAATCCAACAAGAATACGGAGACCACCATGGGAATTTCTGCATTTCTCTACGGGACTGCCTGCTACGTAGTCTTTCTCGCCAGCTTCGTGTACGCCATTGGTTTCGTCGGTAACGTGCTGGTGCCGAAATCGATCGATTCGGCGCCAGCCGGCTCGATGCCCGAAGCGCTCCTGGTCAACCTGGTGCTGCTCGGGCTTTTCGCGTTCCAGCACAGCGTCATGGCCAGGCCCGGGTTCAAGGAGCGGTGGACCCGCATAGTGCCCAAGTCGGTTGAGCGTAGCACCTACGTGCTGATATCGAGTTTGCTGCTGGCGTTGCTCTTCTGGAAATGGCTGCCGATCACGGCGACTGTCTGGGACGTGGCGGGTTCTGCGGGCAGAGCTGCACTCCAGGCCATGTTCTGGCTGGGGTGGTTGATCGTGCTGTCGTCGACCTTCATGATCAACCACTTTGATTTGTTCGGGCTTCGTCAGGTGTATCTGCGTCTGCGAAGTGAACCGTACCGGCCGCTGCCGTTCGTTCAGGTGGCGCTCTACCGGTTCGTGCGCCATCCGATCATGCTTGGCTTTCTCGTCGCCTTCTGGTCGACACCAACGATGACAGTTGGCCACCTCCTGTTCGCCGGCGCCACGACCGGCTATATCTTCATCGGCATCTGGCTGGAGGAGCGCGACCTGCGCAAGGCGCACGGCGAGGCCTATGAGCAATACCGTCGAGAGACGTCGATGATTGTTCCGTTGCCGGGCCGCAAATCAGTGCAGGCTTCGGAGCATGCAGCCGATTAAAGAAGTCGGCGTAGTAGGCTTGGGCAAGCCGACTGGTGCTAGGGCCGGGGGTTGGACAGACCACGTTTTTAGCTCGGACCATATTGGGACGTGGGCTGCCTCCAATCCGGTGAATCGTCCGTCTCGAACTGCCAGATGGGTATCGCTTTGCTCCACCCATCCTACGCGGCCGGAATGACCGGAAGCAACAGGTACGACGCGCGGCTGCCGCCGGCAAAGACGGTATTGGTCCCGGTATTGTAGTCCGCGCAATAGTGCGTGTAGGGCGCGCTACCGATGCCATCGCGCGGCTGGATGTCGAGGCGGATGCGATGACCTTTTTTGAACACCATGCTGGTCGCCCAGATTTCTACCTCCACTCTGACCGGCACGCCGGGCTTGAGCCATTGCCG
>PLYG01000547.1 GCA_003153335.1 Betaproteobacteria bacterium
AGTTCCCGTGCGCTGAAGGGCTTCGCTAGGTAATCGTCGGCGCCCATCTCGAGCCCGACGATGCGATCGGTTTCCTCGCCACGGGCGGTGAGCATGATGACCGGAATATCGGAGGACTTCGCGCGCAGAGTGCGGCACAGCGTCAGTCCATCTTCACCCGGAAGCATCAGATCGAGCACGATGAGGTCGAGCCGTCCCGCGTCCAATGCTTGCCACATGGCGCGGCCGTTGGCGACGGCAGTCACCCGCAAGCCGTTCTTGAGCAGATATTTGCTCAACAGGCTGCGAATTTCAGCGTCGTCATCGACGATCAGGATATGGTCGGGCGCGTCCATGGCGAAATTCTCGGATGGTTCCGGGCAGGCCGGGCAAGAGAAAAGTAACGCAGTGTGTCAGCCACGGCTGTTGTCGCACTGCGCTACCAAAAGGTGCTCCCTTGACATGCTTTGCTTACACAAGGGTGCTGAAATTATAACCGTTGCGAAGGGGCTTCCGGTGAACGAACCGCGGCTCCCTCGAACAAGCCATTCACCATCAACTGGAGATACACGATGAAAAAGATTCACACTGTTGTGGCCGGGGTAGCTGGCGGCGTAGCGCTAGCCGTCGCGGCGGTCACTTATGCCCAGCCGTTCGGCGGCATGGGACAAGGCTTTGGACCCGGAATGGGCAGGGGGCCAGGTCATGGGCCGATGGCCGGGGTTGATCCTTCGGTGATGATCGACTCGCATTTGGGCGATCTGAAGGCACAACTGAAGATTACCCCTGCGCAGGAAACCGCATGGCAGACGTTTACCGCCGCGGCGAAGCAGCAGGCTACGGACATGCAGGCGATGCGTGCCCAGATGCAGCAGGATTCGGGCACAGCGCCGGAGCGTATGACGCAACGCGCGACGGTCATGCAGCAGCGTGCTGCGGCGATCGCGACGATGACTACCGCGTTCAACGCGTTGTACGCGGTGCTCACGCCGGAACAAAAGGCCATCGCCGATCAGAACTTCGGGATGATGGGCCACCGCGGCATGCGCTTCGGTCCGCGCGCCGGCTAGAAGGATCGGGGCGGGATATCCGCCCCGATCTTCGAGCCCCCCTGCCGGCATCCGGGGTGTGGAAATATGATCCGAATCATACACATCGCATCCTCCGGGCGTTGATAATGCGCCGCGGCATGCCGTCCTTACAGGCGGATGGTGCAGGCGAGTCGTCCACGTACATGGCGCAGGACATGCAGAATATGCGCACGTCGATGCCTCGCAGTGCCAGCCCATTTGCAATCGAGACACAGAAGGCGTCGATGACACGCCCTGCCGATGCTTCATGATAAACTGGTCAGTATTGTGACTAGTAAATTCAGGAGGCACAAATGCATACTTGGCCCGTGCACGACGCGAAAGCACGTTTCAGCGAACTGCTTGAAACCAGTCTCTCGGAAGGCCCGCAAGTTGTGACCAAACACGGAAAAGCGGCGGCGGTGCTGGTGCCGATTCGTCAATGGGATGCGCTGCAAACCGCTGGCAAGCGCGCATTGAAACAGGTCTTGCTCGATACGACCGCGGCGACAGGAATTGTCGTGCCCGCTCGAGGTAACTTGAAGCTGCGACGCGTTTGATGTTTTTGCTGGACACGAATATCATCTCTGAACTACGCAAGCCGAAGCCAGTTGGCGGCGTAGTTGAATGGGTTTCTGCGCAGGAGGCGACGTCGTTGTACCTCTCGGCGATGACGATCGCCGAGCTGCAGCGCGGCGTCGAAATGACCCGTGAGCAGGATACTGAAAAAGCCCTTCAAATCGAGGCGTTGCTGGAGCAGTTGATGTGCACCGGGCAGGTGCTGGCGATGGACGCTGGGGTTTGCCGCGAATGGGCGAGGCTCATGCACGGTCGCTCGGATACGCTTGTTGAAGACGCTTTTATCGCTGCAACAGCAAGGGTGCACCGCCTGGTGGTGGTGACTCGCAATGTGCGCGACTTCAAGACACTTGGTGTGGAAACACTGAATCCGTTTGAGCGGAAATAGCGACTTGTGCGGATCAGGCGCGGCCGCAATCCGGAAATGCCGTAACGAAAAGAATCTGCTGCGAGTAAAGCGCCTATCTCACGGACAACTGCTGTCAAGGCGCGCAATGTTTGCCCAAGACCGCCGCTTGCGCCACGGCAAGAACGCCTCGGCGAACGCCATCTTCTTGCTAAATCCGCCAGAGATTGATACACCCCGCGCATGTATCCATACCGATACACGAACTGGCTGAAAAGCCGTTCCTGGCGCGAACATCGGCAAACGAATCTTCAGGAATGACGCAGCCGGGAGTTTTACCGCGAGCACGTCCTCGCCCATCAATCGTTCAGACTGCATCGAATTTCGGCTCTGCGCCAGATCACTAACGCTCGCCTCAGTGCCGATTCATTGATATCCTGAGCGCAATGAGCCAAATTCTGATCCAGCAGTATCTCAACCAGCTGCAGGACCTGCGCAAGGTCTCCGGAACACACCGCGAATCGGTGGTGCGCGAGGCGTTCAAGGANNTACGTCGACGGCGCGCTGCTCTACGAGTTGCGCATGCCTTTCGGCTATTGGGAAGCAAAGGACGAGAAGGACGATCTCAACGCCGAGATCGAAACCAAGTTCCGCCGCGGCTACCCCCAGGACAACATCATTTTCGAGGACTCGACCGAGGCGGTCCTGATCCAGAACCGGCAGGAGGTGATGCGCTGCGGCGTGGACGACGTGGCCGCGCTGGAAAAGCTGCTTGGCCTGTTCTTCTCCTACGAGCGCGTGGAGATCGCCGAATTCCGCGGCGCGGTGGAACAGTTCAAGACCGACCTGCCGGCGGTGCTCGATGCGCTGCGCAACATGATAGCGCGCGCCTTTGCGGAGAACGCCGCCTTCCGCGAGGCATCGCAGAAGTTCCTCGTCCACGCGCAGGAGGCGATCAACCCCAGCCTCACCGACGCCGACGTGCGCGAAATGCTGATCCAGCACGTGCTCACCGAGGAGATTTTTTCCAAGGTGTTCGGCGAGGACGATTTTCACCAGCACAACAACGTCGCGAAGGAACTCTATGCGCTCGAGGAAACCTTTTTCACCGGCGACCTGAAAAAGCGCACCCTGCGCGGCCTCGGTTCCTACTATGCGGCGATCCGCGCGGCCGCGGCGCAGATCGGCAGCCACCACGAAAAGCAGGCCTTCCTCAAGGTCATCTACGAGAACTTCTACAAGGTCTACAACGTCAAGGCGGCCGACCGCCTGGGCGTCGTGTATACGCCCAACGAGATCGTGCGCTTCATGGTCGAGTCTGCCGACTGGCTGTGCGAAAAGCACTTCGGCAGGAAACTGATCGACAAGGATGTCGAAATCCTCGACCCGGCGGTCGGCACCGGCACCTTCATCTGCGAACTGCTGGAGCACTTCCGCGGGCAGAAGGCGAAGCTCAGGCACAAATACCTGGAGGAGCTGCACGCGAACGAAGTCGCGATCCTGCCGTACTACGTCGCCAACCTGAACATCGAGGCGACCTACGCCGCGATCACGGGCGACTACCTCGAATACCCGAACCTGTGCTTTGTCGACACGCTGGACAACGTCGGTCTGCACACCGCGGCGCACGGCACCACGGTGGACCTGTTCGGCAGCGTGAGCGAGCAGAACCT
>PLYG01000479.1 GCA_003153335.1 Betaproteobacteria bacterium
CGCGAGGGAAGGGGGCGGCGAAAAATAGTTCTTTGATATGACGAAAACCGCCGCCATGCAGCCTCCGAGGGAAAGGTACGTTTGTTCGTGCAGTCGACTCGCTGATGCCGCGCAGCTTCGATCTACACTGTCCGCGCAGGCGGTGATGGATCTTGTCGCGTGCAATGTCGACTTCGGCTGCGACCAGATCGTCAATATAGCCCAGTACGTAAAAACCGGTAGCCTCAAAGCCCAGGCTAAGCTGCTTTGATCCACGTCAAGGTCGTGGGTGGCTTTCGAGCGTTGAATTTCACGCCGTTGAGGCGGCATTGGACAAGCAGATGTCCGCAGATCGGCCGAAAGAACGCCAAGTCATGCTCATCTGCGGCGAATATCTGACGCCAGGCACACTGGATGAGGCCTTTGCCGCGATGCAGCGCCACCGCGGGCGTTACCGGGTTGTGGCCGGCTGCACCGATACGCTGCCCTGGGCGCGCGAGGGTCGGGCAGGAGATGTGGAAATCCCGGTGCTGATCGACGTGGCCCGCATTCCGGATTTGCGCGAATCGCGCGTGGACGATCACCGGGTGTGGCTCGGCGCCGCGACGCCGATCCAGCGCTTTCTCGACGATCCTGCGCTTGGCCGCGCGTTGCGTTGCATGCCGCGCTGCGCGGTGTGGTTCGCCGACGAACAGATTCGCGCGCAAGCCACCATCGGCGGCAACATCGTCAACGCCTCGCCGGCGGCTGACGTAACGCCGGCGCTGATCGCCTATGACGCGGAAGTGGAGTTGGCGAAAAGCTCCGGAGGCAGAATCCTGCGCCGGCGCATGAAGCTCGACCAATTCGTCATCGGCCCCAATCGGACGGCGCTCGAAGAGGGTGAACTGCTGATCGCGGTCGAATGTGACGCCTTGCCGGGCCATGGTGGAAGCTTCGAGAAGGTCGGCCACCGGCGTTCGCTGGTCATTTCCATCGTCTGCCTCGCGACCTTGGTTAAGCTCGACGCGCAAGGCCGTCGCTTCGAGGACGTGCGGCTCGCTCTTGGTGGCATTGGCCCCGTGCCACGGCGCCTTGCCGACGTGGAAACATTCTTGCGCGGCGGCCCGTTGAGCGCGGCGCGCCTGGAAGAGGCTGCTGAAATGCCGGTGTCCCTTGTCGCCTCGCGCACTCGCCAAGCCTATCGCCGCGACGTGGTGCGCGGATTCATGCTGCGCGGATTGATCAATGCTGCGCGCCGCGCCGGCGCCGAAGCGGGGGCGCTCCCCCCGGAACTGGAGGCGGTCTATGCCTGACATCCGTCTCGAGGCGACGATCAACGGCCGCAAGATTACGCGCAATGCTAAGCCGCATCAGCGCTTACTCGATTTCCTTCGCGACGACCTCAACCTCACCGGTAACAAGGAAGGCTGCGGCGCCGGCGAATGCGGCACCTGCTCGGTGTTTGTCGATGGCGTTTTGATGAAGTCGTGCCTGCTGCCGGTGGCCAAGGCGCAAGGCGCGCAGATCGAGACCATCGAGTCGCTGGCCAAGACCGGTGAATTGAGCTTGTTACAGAAGGCCTTTCATAAGGCCGGCGCCAGCCAGTGCGGCTATTGCATTCCCGGCATGGTGATGGCGGCGACCGCCGCGATCCGTGCCAATCCGTTCGCGGATCGCGAGGAGATCAAGGAGCGGCTTGGCGGCAATATCTGCCGCTGCACCGGTTATCAGAAGATTTTCGACGCGGTCGAAATGGCGCGTGATGTGCAGAATGGCCGCCTCCCTGCGACCATTTTTTCGGAAGTAGAGGCCGAACAGGGCGATTACATCGGCAAAAATGTGCGCAGCATCGATGCGCCGAGCAAAGTCACGGGCCGCCTCAAATATGCCGGCGACATGACCATGCCGGGCATGCTTCATGTGCAGGTACTGCGCTCCCCGCATCCGCATGCGCGCATCGTGTCGATCGACACGGCGGCCGCGGAAACGATGGCAGGCGTCGAGGGCGTTATTACTAGTGCGGACGTGCCCGGCGAGGACGGCTTTGGCGTGATTGTTAACGATCAGCCGGTGATGGCGCGCGGCAAGGTACGCTATGTCGGTGAGGCGGTGGCGGCGGTTGCAGCCGAAGACCTGCTCACTGCCAAGCGCGCGCTCGCCGCGATCGAGGTCGTCTACGAGCGGCTCCCAGCGGTGTTCGATCCGGACGAGGCGATGCGCGCAGGTGCGCCGGTGCTGCATGATTACGCGCCCGATAACATTACCAAGCACATCCCGATCCGGGTCGGCGACGTGGAGAAGGGCTTTGCCGAGTCCGACCTGGTGGTCAAGGAGGCGTATTCGACGCAAGCGATTGAGCACGCGTATCTCGAGCCGGAAGCTGGCCTCGCTTATGTTGATCACGATGGCGTAGTGACTATCGTGTCGCCCGACCAGAACATCACCCATCACCGTCACATGCTGGCGCGCATCATCGCCAAGCCTATAGCCAAGGTGCGCTTCATCATGAGCCCGGTCGGCGGCGGTTTCGGCGGCAAGACCGACATGATCTACCAGGGAATGCTGGCGCTGCTTGCTATGAAAACTCAGCGCCCGGTGCGGCTTGTGTTCACCCGCGAGGAATCGATCATCTCCACCGCCAAGCGCCACCCGTCGCGGACGCGGCTGCGCATGGGGCTAATGCGCGACGGCCGCATTCGCGTGTTGGAAATGACCATGGTCTGCGACGGCGGCGCCTATGGCTTGTCGACCGGAAACGTCGTGCACAAGGCCGCGGTCCTCGCCGCCGGTCCCTATGTCATCCCCAACATCAAGGTCGACACCTACGGCATCTACACCAACAACACTCCGTCCGGCGCGTTTCGCTCTTTCGGCGCGCTACAGGCCGCTTTCGCCACCGAGTCCCATCTCGACATCTGCGCGGAAAGGCTCGGTCTTGATCCGTTCCAGATCCGCCGCATCAACGCCATGCGCGACGGCGCGGTCACCCATACCCGGCAGAAGCTTGGCTCGGTGAGCCTGTCACGTGTGCTCGACGCCGCCGAAAAAGTCTCTGGCTGGGAAGCTGGCGCGCCGGTGTCGCGCGGCGACCGACGCAGCGATCTCGATCGCGACGACATCCGCCCGCCGTGCGCGCTGGGCGCGCGTTTTGCGGCGGCCGACAAGCAGGAAGCGGCGGAGTAGCCATGGCACGCAAGCGCGGACGAGGAATGGCTGTCTGCTGGTACGGCATCGCCCGCACCGCGCCGGCTGACCGCGCCGCCGCCTGGGTGGAGATCGACGATGGCGGCAGCGTCAAGGTGGTCACCGGCGTCACCGAGATCGGCGCCGGTATTCTCACCGTGGTGGCGCAGATCGTGGCGCACGAGATCGGCGTGAAGCCGGAGGACGTGGTGATCGGCGACAACGATACCGCACGCGCGCCAGGACCTGGGCATGCTGGCGGCAGCCGCCAAACCTACATGGTCGGCAATGTGGTCGCCCTCGCCTCGCGCGAGGCTCGTAAGCGGCTGGTCGAGGTCATGGCCGGGGCCGGGGCCTGGGATGTGGATGCAGAGCTGATTCACACCGGCAATGGAGAGGTTTGGGCCGAAGGCACCAACCATCGCATTTCCATGGGTGAGGCGGTCGATATCGCCAAGAAACGCGGCGTGGTCCCGGTCGGCTCCGCCAGCTTCGGCATTGACGCCGCCGCCAGGCTCGACCCAGTCGACGGCTCGGGCCGGCCCTGGCAGGCTTACGTATTCGGCTGCCAGGTGGCCGAGGTCGAAGTCGACACTATTACCGGCGAGGTGCAGGTGCTCGGCATCTGGGCCGCGCACGATGTCGGCCGCGCCGTCAACCCACAGGGCGTGGAAGGGCAGATCGAAGGCGGCATCGTGCAGGCGCTCGGCCAGGGCTTGATGGAGGACTACAAGCTTGAAAGCGGCCGCACCAGCACCTCTGGCTTCGCCAGATACATTCTGCCCACCTCGCTCGACGTGCCGCAGGTCAATTCCATCATTATCGAAGATCCCGATCCGATCGGCCCGCTCGGCGTCAAAGGTGTCGGCGAGCTGTCCTTGGTGCCGACCATTCCGGCGATCATGAACGCGATCTACGACGCGGTCGGCGTGCGCATCACCGACCTACCAGCGACGCCGGAAAAGGTGCTGATCGCGATTCGCAACAAGGAACGGCAGGGCTCTCATATGGCACCGCAAGCGGCCGAGTGAACGCGAGGCGCGTATGCGTTCGGTTTCGGTTGCAATCAGCGCTGTCGTGAACGGTCTTGGAACGAAGTTGAATGCCAAGTTCACGTCGATCTCGACGCAATTGAAGTACGCCTACCTAGAAACTCGATCCGAAAAGCCGTCTAAAATCAATGGCCGCCGTTTCATCCATCCGGATGCGCAGGCTGCGCATGGCAACTCAGTTGTCCAACCAAAACACATCTCCTCGCAAAAATTACATCGTGATTTTAATAACATACGTGTTCGCAGTTTTATTCTGATTGGGGCGCCCGAATGCCGCCGCCATGAGACGATTACGTTGTGACAAGATCCTGCATGAACTTGCTCCGGCAAACGGACACCGGTGCATTTCAGGCGGCGCCACCTGCGAGGCTGCTATGGGGACCGGCATCTTTTCGATGCACTACGCGTCGGCAATCGGCCTGACGCAGCGTTCCGGTGAGACAGGCCATAGGCATACGCGCGTTCAATCGCTCGGGGACGGGCATGCAGCGCCGACGGAATTTTTACCCGATTTTCCGTAGCGCCTATTTTCAAATTTGTAACGTTTGTATTTGGTCTTTGGCGACCAGGTCGTGGACGGATTTGCATCAAAAAATAGCGTTACTTTTTTGAATAATTCCGTTATATTTCTATGGATGAAACGGGGGGAGGAGCCGAATTTTGCGCCGCAGCTCTTTTTCTAGCCTAACCCCGAAATCGGGGCCCGCACCCGCCCGTTTTCAGGTCGCGGCGGCGGCGGTTGGTGCGGGAAATTGGACATCAAACCAGGGCCTAGCTCCGCCGAAAAAGGGGACCGAATGGCTGACGAACAAGACCAAACTCGACGGCAGCGGGCCGGACATCCGGCGGTCGACACCGCCCCCGCAGTGAAGCGAGTGCCGCCGGGGGTGGGGACCGCCGACGCCCGATTGCGTACGGCGCGGCAACCCAGCGGCGATCACGAAGCTCGGACGGCATTGCCGGCGACCAAGGCGATCGAGCAGTCAACCCGGGTTGAGGGGGCTCTCGATCCCGACATCGAAATTATGCCGCAGCCGGTTCCGATGGCGGCCGTGGCGGCGACCAAGGCGGGGGCGGACGGCAAACCGCGAGGACCGGGCCCCGACCAAATGCAGGCACTGGTCACGGCGCGCGTCGAGCGCATTGACAAGCGGCGGGCGGCGTCCGGCAAGGCACGATCCGGGGGGAGCGATCGCGACTATACCCGCACGGCCAGCTCCCAAGCCCAATACCTGGAGCGCGGAAGAATATTGCTCGCACGCTACAAGCGGGAGACCGGCCTGGTCATGGCCGCCGACGAGGACCTGGATCCGCGGCAATTTGCGCGCTGGTTGTTCAGTCTGAAACTTACCCTAAAGGCTGCGAGCTGGAGGATGTATCGACTGGCGGCGCGGGCCTGCATCCAGGCACTGCCACATGCGGCAACGCCAGAGGCGGTGAGCCTGCTGGACGGTGATGTCGGTGCCGGGCCCGATGAATTGCGTCCGCCGGAACCGGGACAGCAGGAGGTCGACCATGCCGAGCCGGGCTGGGCGAGGCGAATCGACAAGCCGCATTTCGACGCGGCGCTGGCCTCGCTGCCGCGCTTCTCGCGATCAACAATGGTGGCGCCCCTGCAGGATTGGATGGTGGCTGGGGCAACTACGGGCCTGCAGCCGGCGGAATGGGCCACGGCGTCCCTCGAAACGTGGCAGGACCCGGAACAGCCGCAGGAGCGGCGGGTCTGGTTGCACATTGTCAACGCCAAGGCGGAGCATTCCGCGTATCGCACGCTCGATATTTCCAATTTCTCGGACGACACGTTTGCCGCGGTCCAACGCATGGTCGACCGCGCAAAGACGTGGTCGTCGGCGAACGAATTCGACCGGCGCCGGTCGCAGTGCACGCAACTGCTGGCCGACACATTTGCAGCGTTGTTTCCGCGGCAGCCGCAACGCTGCTCGCTGGACAGCCTGCACCACCAGTTCGTTCATAACATGCGGACCAAATATCCGCGGGCGGGGGTTGCCGCGCTCGTTGGATACGTCGGCAATGAAGCGGCCGTGGATCGTGGCAAGCGACGGCTGGCATGGCCCGATCAAGAAATCAATGAAATCCCCGTGCCGTTGGCGGCGCAGGTGACGGAGATGCGCAAGCGGCTGGAACTGTACGAGCAGCGACGGGAGGCGTCGCGCCTGCGCAAGGCGCTGAAGGAGCGCAGACGGCGGCGCAAAGCGGCCGCGGCGCTCAAATCCGGTGCAGATGAGGATTCCGAACCGCCTGGTTAAAGCGTGATTTCACGAATCGAGAGGACGATGTCGCTCTTGGTGGTTATGATCGGACATAGCTGAGACTTCGGGTGGAAATCGTCTTGCTGGACGCGCGCCCTTCCAACTCTACTGACAAAAAAAGCGGGGGGCCGCTTGTCAACGACCCCCCGGCAATGATGTGCCCCGGCCGTAGGCCGGGGGCGGTTGACAGCGCGCCTTAGACAGCGGCGTACACGACGGCAGCCGTCTCGAAGCGCTGGCCGCCCTTGCCGCCGTCGACCTTATCGAGTGGCACCAACAACCCGGCGCTCTCCAGCAGGGCGAGCGCCGCATCCAGTCGCGTCGTCGACATCGAATTCTGCCAGGCGCGGAGGAGCGGCCGGCGCTCGAATTGGCGGTGAGCCGCGCTCGTCGTCTCACGCAGATGCGCGATCACGCGCCGAGCGTCGCGCTCGGTCTGGCTGGTACTGATCGGTCCTAGCAGCGCCTGCGCGATCGGCAGAACCACCGCGTCCACGATTGCCACGGCCCGCTTGACCGTGGCGGGCGAGATCTCAGGCGCGGGCTGGCCGTCGCCGCCGGCCGCCGCCGCGAGATGCAGCAGCGCCGCCAGCCTGCGCACGATATCCGGCAGCCCCGCCAGATAGTTTGACAATGGCGGCAGGGCGTGGCCCGCGAGCGCGGCCCAGGCGGCGGCTGCGGTCGCCAGGGTGTTCGCCTGCGCCGGCAGACGCAGGGCGATGGCGTCGTCGCCCATGGCGCGCACCCGGCACAGGAGAGCCACGAGAGCGGCACCGTCGCCGGCGATCGGCGGCGGCACCGCCGGCACGAACACGGTGCCCACGAAGGCAGCGGCACTGACCTCGTGCAGTGTCGTGCAATCCGGAGTGGTCAGCCCGCCAACCACGGATGCCGGGAGCGATTGCATGAGCGTCCGGCCGGCTGGGTCCACAACCGGTACTTGATCACCGCGAGCGAGCGCACCGAGCAGCTTTTCGGTCGCGAGATCGTAGAAGCCGGCAACGCGAGCCATGGAAGGCATGCGCTGCTCGTCGACGACCAGCAAGCCGGTGCCGCCGGCGGCGGCGGTCCGGATGGCGACGCCGGCACCGTCGAGAACGACGATGCGCGGACGCGCGCCGATTCTGTCGGGGACGTCCACGGTCAGGGGCGGCGGGGAGGGCATACCGAGCATCGTGGTGGCATGAACGGCCTGCTCGTGCAGCCGCCTCCGCTGCTCGGCCGCACGGCGCAGTGCGGCAACCTGTTCAACATTCTTTTGATAGGCATCGAGTGCGTCGTTTTCGGCGGCATAGGCGGCGGCCAGGATCGGCGCGGGGACCAACGGCGAGCGGCGGTCCGGCGCCAGCGCGGCGACGCGCAACGACAAGCCGTCGCCCATCATGCCCTCAACGTCGTCGACGGGCTCGCACCGCAGGTTGGGACCGGCCACCGCGCCGATCGCCGCCAGAGTCATGAACGCTGTCGCTGGCAGCAGGTCAGAGCCGGCGAGCCCGGCGGCGTCGAGCGCGCCGAGCAGCGGGGTGGGCAGCAGTCGACGATCGAGAAGCACGCGCGGCAGTTTGAGCGGCGCCAGCAAACGCGTAGCCAGACTCCCCGGTTCGCTCGCCTTCGCGGCTCCGCTGTGGCTGGCTCTCTCGCCGGCCGCGCGGCGTGTGCGCTTTTTCGATTTGGCCTTGGCGTGCGACTGCTCGCGCGTGCCTTTGCCGTCGCGACTAGTGTCGGTGTCGCCGCCGGCCGCGGCCGCGGCCTCGCTCGAAGCCGCGCTCACAGTTTCCGCCGCGGGCGGCGCCTCGGTGCTCGCCGGCACCTGCTCCGTCGCGGCGGTGGTGGCAGTTGAATATTCGGATTGTTTGTCGGACATGTTGTCCTCCATGTGTTGATGTGAAGAGGACCCGCTACCGTTTCAAAGACGTGACACTGATCATCATGGTTGAAAAGAGGTCGCTCGCGGCCGCTGACGTCACCGGCGGCGCGCAATCACGCCAACGCTGTTGACGGCGTCATGAAATCTGGAAAAAGTTCGGCGTGATGATGGCACCATTGCCCGGTGAAACATCAACAGGAATATTTGGCCGGTGGCGCCGGCGCGCGTGAACCGGCGCCGCCGCACCCTATGACGAGGGTGGTGATTGCAGGTGTCACACAGCACTGCTACACAGAAAAACGTCGCAGCGAGAGCGCGTGTCGATTCAAGGGATTAGGCGGGCGATCAGGCTAGGTTAGAATCCTCCCGCCCCAGCCAGCTGTCGCAGAATTCTCGCCGATCATTATCGCTGGCGCGTTCGTGTTGCCTTTGACGAGCGTCGGTATGATCGAGCAATCGATACCGCGCAGGCCAGTCAGGTTGCAAATTTGCGGTTCACCGAAGACCTCCGGCACCAGTTAGTTTATAGTGTATAAGGACAAGTCCAACCCGGACCGGACCAAACGGTGGAATCTCAAGGATTGAATCA
>PLYG01000386.1 GCA_003153335.1 Betaproteobacteria bacterium
GCGACGCGCAACAAACGGAAAGGCCGGTGACGCTCGCGCGCGCACCGGCCTTCGCATCAACGCCAGGGTCGATTCAATCCTTCAAGGTTGAAAGATCGATCGGCCCAGTCGGACGCGGGTACTACAGAGAATAGCCTGTCAACGGCAGATCGTAGTGGCCGGCTGCACGTCACGCAGTGCCGCAAAGGCATCGATCTGCCGCAGGTTTGTGCCACAAAGCGCGGCGGTGCGCGACACGATGCGGCGGATGACTTCGTCCGGTTTCATGCCTGGGTTGATCCCGCGCACTAGTGCCGCGGTCCCGGCGGCCAGCGGCGCGGCCATCGACGTGCCGCTCCAGGTGCCGTAGCCGCCGCCCGGAACAGAACTGGTAATTTGATCGCCCGGCGCGATGAGACGGATCCAGGTGCCGGAGTTGCTGAACGCCGCGAGTCGCGTATTGGCGGCGCTCGCGCCTACGGCAACCAGGCCCTTCGTGCCGGTCTCGGCCGCCGGATACTCTTTCACGGAGCTTGACGCGTCGTTGCCGGCCGCCGCGACGATGACCACGCCGCCCGTCCGGCTGCAGCGCGCCTCGTCCACGTCGTATCCGGGATCCGAGATGTCGTTGACCGGATCGCTATCGACCGAGCAAGTGGCGATTTCCGCGATCGCATTGAAGATCCGCGTGCGGGTCGCTGTCCCCAGGCTCAGGTTGATGACATGCGCGCCATCGTCGGTGGACGGATCCCCGTCGGGATTGACAGCATAGAGCAGAGCTTCCGAGATCACCCAGGCGTTGCTCTGCCCGCTGGGATCCATCACGCGCACCGGCATGATCATCGCATTCGGCGCGACCAGCGCGACGAGGCCCGCCACGTGTGTGCCGTGGCCGAAAGCAATGTCCGCCTCGCTACCCTCCTCGGACGGATTATCGTCGTAGTCGACGAAATCGAATCCGGGAAGCAGCCTGCCCGCGAGCGCAGGGTGCGTGCGATCCACGCCGGTGTCGAGCACGGCGACGCGTACGCCGGCACCAGTGGACAGGCGATGCGCATCGGCCAGCCGCAACGCGGTCGGCGCCCACTGCGTCGCGTACGCCTGTGGGGTACCGATAGCCCAGACCGCGTTCCTGCGCGCCTCCGGGCTGCTGTTAACAATGTTGGGCTCGGCGAGCAGCACGTCGGTCTCGAGAAGCAGCGCCGCGATCGTGTCGTTCACGCTCGCTGGTCCCATCACGTTGAGCCGGTAGATCGGCCGGGAGCCGAATTGCGCCATCACGCCGAGCTGGTATTTGTAGAGCAACGGCCCGAGGGCCTGGGTGGAGCGCAGTTTGACGAGAACTTCACTGGGCAGCGCCGCGTCGTCGCCGGCCACCGCGGCGTGAATTCCCGCGACCCATAGCATGGCGGCCAACAGCGCGCGCAGGGTGCCCGACAGGGACGAAGATCGATTGGTGGACTTCATGTTAGGGCTACTCCAATTTTCGGGCTCAATGAACCACAGAGGCGGCAGAACCGCGTTTGATGCGTCTTTTGGTGCTGGCACGGGCTCATCTGGTGATCATCCGCTTCGTTTCTCTGGTCAAACGCGGTGAAGTACTGATCCCACCACGGATGGCGGGGGAGATTCCCTCGCCTCACCTGTTATCACGCAAGAATGGTGCCAGTTATTTCGTTGATCCAATATGTCTGCGACATACGAAAAAAATGACCGCATTGGCGTGGGTCGGCTGTGGGTGTCGACGCAGCATATTGGGTGGTATGCCCAAACGTCATGGGGCAAATCCCCCACGTTGGGCTACCACCGCCCGTGCAGGGTAAAAGCCGCCCAGTAGAACGGATGCGGGTGCTGCCGCATCACTTCGGCTTGGGCGAAGCGGAGCGCCGCGGCCGGCGCCACGCCGCGGCACAACGCGCCGTGGAAGTGCGCCATGAAACTGGACGTGATTTCGTCGTCGACCGGCCACAGGCTCGCGAGGACGCGCGCCGCGCCGGCGACAAGAAACGCGCGCACGAGACCGACCATTTCGTCGCCGTTGCCCTGTTCGGCCAGCCCGGTTTCGCAGGCGCTCAGCACCACAGTGCAGGCCTTGAGCGACAACGCCTCCGTCGCCTCGACGGTAAGTGCGCCGTCGACCAGATGCAGCGCCGAAAACATCGGGTTGTCCGAGCGGAATTGCGCGTGGCACGCAAGGTGGATCACGTCGGCATCGGCCGCATGCGTGCGCAGCGCGTCGAGCGTGGCCTCTTCGCCGACAAAGACCTCGGCCTGCGGAAAGAGGCCCGCGACGACGCGGGCCTCGTCGGCCGCATGCGGCAGCCGGGTCGACTCGCCCAGCACCAACGCTCTCCTGGCCGGCGCGGGATCGCGGCGCAGTCCGCGCAACGCCACCCGGGCGCTGGGCGCAAACGCCAGCAGGTGGCGCTGCGCGAGAGTTTCTTCGCCGTCGGACAGCGCGGCAAAAGGCAGCGCGCCGAGTTGGGCATGCGGGATGATCAGCACCCGGCGGCATTGCCCCAGCACCGCTGCGAGCGGCGCCCACACCAGCGCGTGCAATCGGCGCATCCGCGCCTGCGCGCGTGCGGTCAGGATCGCGAGGTGCCGCGACACCGGCGCGGCACCGTGGCGCAGCGTCTCGATCTGAAAGCGCGCCGAGTGCACCGCTTCCAGCACGGCGGGCCAATCCGCGATCTGGCGCTGCAGCGCGACGCCCGCGCGGGTGACCACGCAGGCAAACAACTCGTCGTCGACCACGCCATACTCGACCAGCGCATCGCCTTCGCCCAGAAGGTCCTGCAGCGCCTCGACGTTGAATTCGTCGTCGGGCGCCGCGGCCTGGAGCCGGTCGGGCGCGGCCAGCCGCTGCCGCCGGGCGCGTTCCAGCAATTCGTGCTCGGTGCTGCGCAACTCCGCAGTCAGCACCGCGGAGGGCATTCCTTCGTCCTGCAAGCGCCGGACGCGTCTATACAGCCAGTTGAGCCGGGCCCGCAAGTCCGCGGTGTCCGCGCGGTCTTCGGGATCCGCGTCATCTTCGGCATCCGTGCCGCGCGCGAGCCGCTCGCCCAGTGCCCGCGCACGCAGGCGGTCGAGTTGCCGCAATACCTCGGCGGCGAGCGCAGGCGAACCGGCACGCGCGTGGTCGTCGATGGCCATGCGCAGCAGCTCCTGGTAGGGCCGCAAATGGTCGGTCAGAAACGCGCTGCGAATCTCGTCGCCGGGTAGCGTGGAGCGCGTTTCTTCGAACAACTCGACGGCCGCACGAAACGCTACCCGTGTGGCATCCGGGTCGCCCGCTGCCCGCGCCGCCAGACCCTGGCCGGTCAGGCAGCGAACCTGCACCGGCAGCAACTGCAATTCCCGCGCACGGATGAGTGTTACGTCGAAGAGCGCGCGCGCCTCAACGACACGGCCGGCGCGAAGTAGCGAATGGGCGCGGACCACATCGGCTGGCGCGCGACCGTCCGGCAGGTCCGCCGCGGCAAAGCCACGTTCAGCGAGCCCGCCTAAGCGCGAGCGCCGCGCCGGCATCGTCACCGAGCAGCGCGAGTTCGGCGCGCGCCAGTGCGACCGCCGCTTCGCCGACGCTATTGCCTTGCGCGGTGAACGACGCGGTCGCCCCGACCAGCGAATCGGCGGCGGCCTCCCGGTCTCCCAGCAGGACTTGCGCACGCCCTTTCTGCGCCAGGGTCCACGCCTCGTCGTCGGGCATGTCCAGCGCCCGGAATTTGGTCAACGCCTGGTCGAACAGCGCGAGCGCTTCGGGCAGCAGATGCAATTCGAGATAGGCGTCGGCCAACTGCTTCTCCGCAATTGCCAGGTGCTGCGGCATGCCTAGCTGCTCGTAGCGGCGGCGCGACCCCTCGAAACCGGCGAGTGCATCGCGGTAATGCCCGCGCGCGAGTTCGAGCAAGGCGACTGACTCTTCGATCACTGCTTCGAGCACCGACAAACCGTAGGTGCCGGCGCGCAGCGCGGCCCGCGCGTGGATGCGCATCGCTTCGTCGAAGTCACCCAGCGCCGTGAGCGCGCCGGCCAGGGCTATGTCGGCCATCACCGAGTGCTCGCGATCGCCGACGCGCGCGAACAGCACCGCGGCTTCGCGGTAGTGCTGCGCGGCCTGCGGGAACGCGTCGCGACGCAAATGCAGGCTGCCCAGGTTGAGGCTCACCTTGCCGGCTGCACCCACGTCGCCCAGCGCCACGAACTCGCATTGCGTTTGCTCGGCGCACGCGGTGGCCGCCGCGTGCTGTCCGAGCATCGCCAGCGCCATGATCTTCGGCACCTGCGTCTGCGCCGCGTGGCGGGTCTGGCCGAGACTGCGGAAGATCCCGGCCGCGGCATCGAAGCACGCGGTCGCCTCGTTCATCTGGCCACGCGTCAGGCACGCAATACCCGCGGTCCAGTCGGCCAGCGCCTCGGTCTCGCGCATCGCCGGCGTCGGAACCGCGTTCGGCCCTTGCGGCGCGCAGAGACTGCGCAGCGCATCAGCCGCCTTGACCGCGCGCTGCGGCTCGCTGTTCCACGCAGCGTAGCAAAGATCCTTCAGCGTCCAGGCAAGCGCGCTGCGACCATCCGTGGAGAGTTCCAGCGGCGCCGAATCGCCGAGCTCGACCATCCTGCGAGTCAGCTCGGCCGCATAATCGCCATCG
>PLYG01000493.1 GCA_003153335.1 Betaproteobacteria bacterium
GTCTTGGCGTAGCCCAACACACCGGCCCAGGTTGCCACCGACAGGCCGAAGCGCGGCATGGGCTGCAGCGTGGACAGTGACGCGATATTGACAATCCTGCCCCCCTGCCGCTCGATGAAATGCGGGATTGCGCCACGGCAGAGACGCACTACGCTCATCAGGTTCTGCTGCACAGCTTTGTCCCACGCCGCGTCGTCGAAGGATGCGAGCTCGCCGAGCGGTGGCGCGCCATCGTTGTTGACGAGGATGTCGAGGCGGCCAAGCGCGGCGACCGCGCTCTCGACGATTTGCGTGCAATCCGCGGCCTTGCGGATGTCGGCGGCAATTGCGATTGTCGTGCTCCCGGTCCGCTCGCGCACGCGCCGCGCGGCGTCCTCGAGCGCATCGCTGCGCCGCGCGACCATGGCCACCGCGGCGCCTTCGGCGGCCAGCATGTGCGCGATCGCGTAACCGATCCCCCGGCTCGCCCCGCCGACGATCGCAACCTTGCCCTTGAGCGCGAGATCCAAGCTATGTGCCGAACAGCGTTTCGGCGTTGCGGAAGAATACGCGCTCGAGGATGGCGTCGTCGTAACCCAAGTCGCGCCAATCGGACACCAGCCGCTCGTAGCGGAACAGCGGATAGTCGGCGCCGAACAGCATGCGGTCCTTCAGACGGCCGCGAATCTCGCGTCGCAGCGCTTCGGTGAGGTATTTCGGCGACCAGCCGTGCAGCTCGTTCCACACGTTGGGCTTGTGCAGCATCACCGCGATCATCTCGTCCTGCCACGGCCACGCGGGACGGCCGGCAATGATCTTGAGCTGAGGCCAGGCGATCGCCAGCTCGTCGATGTAACGGGGGTGGCAGAGTTCGAGCTTGACGCCGCCGCCGCCCGGCAGGCCGGCGCCGGCCCCCGTATAGCCCACCAGCACCAGCACCGGAACGTTCGCAGCCTGCGCGACCTCGAGGAACGGTGCGTAGATCGAATCGCTCGCGGGATAACCCATCCCGGCAGCGGAAATGCAATAGCTCACGAAGCCGGAGCTGGAATCAATGCAGCGCTGCAATTCGTCGGCGCCGCGCGGACCCTGCTGGGGATCAATCTGCAGCCAGTTGCCGTAGATCACGTCCGCATGGCTCTTCTGCACATCCATCGCGTAGTCGTGGAATGGAACGACTTCCTCGATGGGCAGCAACTTGGTGAATCCGAAGTCCAGAATGGTCCGCACGTCGTTGGCGCGAAAGTATGCTGCCATCTCGTCCTCGGTGTCGTACCGCGGCGTCGAGTTCCAGGTCTTCTCCTGCTGGGCCAGGGCTTCCGGGGTGCGCAACACGTATCCGCGCTCCGTGCCCCAGTGCGAATGCAGGTCGAACAGCCGCATCCCTATTCGGCCTTGATCCCGGAAGTCTTGATTACCTCGCCCCAGCGCGTCACCTCGCTTTGCAGAAACGTTTCGGCCTGCTCGGGCGTACCGCCGACGAACGACACGCCCATGCTCGACATGCGCTTGACGACCTCGGGGTCGGAGATGGCCGCATTGAGCGCGGCGTTGAGCTTGGCGATGACGTCCTTCGGCGTCTTCTTCGGTGCGAACATCATGTACCAGGCGCTGATCTCGAAATTCGGCAGCCCGGCCTCGATCATCGTCGGGATGTCCGGCGCCAGCGGCGAGCGCTTGGCGCCGGTGGTGGCGAGCGCCTTCAACTGGCCTCCCTTCACGTGCGGCAGGGATGTCGTGATGGTGTCGAACATGATCTGCACGTGTCCGCCCAGGAGGTCGTTGAGTGCGGGGGCGTTGCCTTTGTACGGGACGTGCATGAGGTCGACGCCCGCCTGATGCTTGAACAGTTCCCCGGACAGATGCGCGCCGGCGCCGGCGCCGCCGGAGGCGAACGCAAGCTGACCCGGCTTCGCCTTCGCCAGCGCGATCAGCTCCTTCACGCTGTTCGCGGGAAACGACGGGGGCGTGACCAGGATCAGCGGAATGTAGCCGACGTTGATGACGGGTGTCAGGTCGCGATCGAGGTCGTAAGGCAGCGACGTCTGGAGGAACCGATTGGTTGCGAGCACCGAATAGCCCATCAGCAGCGTGTAGCCGTCGGCCGCGCTTTTCGCCACGTAGTCCGTCCCGACCACGGCGCTGGCCCCTGCCTTGTTCTCAACCAGGATCGGCACGCCGAAACTCTCGGTGAGCTTTTGCGCCAGCGCCCGCGACAGGATGTCGACCCCGCCGCCGGGGGGCACCGGCGCCACGATCTTGATCGCCTGGCTTGGAAAGGATTGCGCGCCGCCCCACTGCGGAACCAGCATCGTCAGCACGCAGCACGCCGCGCGCATCACCATCTGCATCCAGCCATTCATAATGCCTCCTGACACCATTCGCTTTTCGTGGTGCGGCCGGTCGCCGTCGGGGAGCCTTGTGCTTCGCTCCAGCGTGCTACCTGACCGATGCCGCCGCACTCCCATTCGGCGCCGTACAACCAGCGCCCGCTCGTCCGGGGGATAGACCCACGGCCGCAGCTCACATCGTCGGATTCTACCTCGTCGGCAATAGCCGCGAGGCTTCTCTCTATCCAAAATAGACAGCGCAACTCTTGCAGGTTATCCTTGCAACCGAAAGGTACTGTAAGCATGCACCGCGGGTTCAATGCCGTTATCGAGCGCGCTGGCCCGCCGTTCACGAAGACGGTAGGCGCTCTTGTTGACGACCGGCGGACAGGCGTCGTGCGCGTTGAATCTGTTAACGCGGCGGCACCGTTGCTCGCCGACCAAGGAGGAAATTCCATGCAAACTGAACGCAAGTACTGGTTTCCCGCCAAGCGCTACGGTTGGGGCTGGGGCTTTCCCAGCACCTGGCAAGGCTGGGTGGTCTTCGCAGCCTTCGTCGGGCTGCTGGTCGCGGACCCCTTCATCTTTCCGCCGCGCCGGGAGATCGGTCTCTTTCTCGCCTAGGTCATGGTGCTTTGCGGGTTGCTCGTCGCCGTATGTTGGCTGAAGGGCGAACCACCGCGGTGGCGCTGGGGCGACGATGCACGCGCGTGAGCGGAGCACGCGCGCGCAGCGTGGAGACGGTCGCCTGACGTGCGTGCATCAAGGCTGCCATCGACGAGGTCCACGGCGCCCGCCGGTTGGCAAGGCAGGCCGGCCCGGGGATTGACGATTTAACACAATTGTTCCGTAGATGGGGCTATTCACTCCCTCCCAACCGTAGCGAGAGACGACTGTGGAAAAAAACAAGCCAGAGTGCATCCATCGGCGGGCGCGGGCATTATCTCTCCCGGAGAATTAAGGGGAAATGGGCGGGCCGGCTGGGGCGAACCGTCCAGCTCGCTGCTGAAACCAGCTAACGAGAGGATGCGGAAAATGGGTTTATTCAAACGAAATGTGCCCCGGCACTACGTCCCGATCCATCCAGACAACATCCATTCGAAGGACTGGATTGTTCTATTGGAGGCCGGCACGATCGTCGGTCGCTCTGATGAGAAGCTGCGCGTTGCCATGGCCACCTTGGAAAGAAAGATTGTCACCAAGTACAATATTTTATTGAAGAAGAAGCAGTTCTTGGTGGTCGATGGATATGACCCTCGAATTCACGCTTTGTATTTCTGCCCGCAGCTGTACAAGCTGGATTCGGATGGCAAGGCAGAGCCCCTCAGCGGCGAGGAGATCGGAAAGCTGCTTGCACAATCCGTCCGAGATGGCGTCGTAGAGAAACAGCCGTGGTACGAGCCTTCCGAAACGCTTCCAAGGCAACCCGTTATCGCGGGTACCGGCAAGACACATTTCGATAGTCTGGTCGTCGAGGAGCGCGCGCCCAGGGAGCTGGCAGCGTAGTTTCGATGTGACCGCGGCGACCGCTCTTGCTCGCTTGTGTGCTCAGCGATCTGTTGGAGGCAGCGAGCAGCCCGCGCGAGAAGCGCGTTGCCGCT
>PLYG01000347.1 GCA_003153335.1 Betaproteobacteria bacterium
CGAGTGGATGCGAACCCAACGGATGAGCGTCGGCCACGGCGATTTCGTCAGTGAGTGAACGGCCATCGGCAAAGGTGATTACCACCCGCCCGCCGAAAGCCTTCTCGCGGGGGTTGGTGGCATGGTAGCGACGGGTCCATTCAGGGTCTTCTTCGGTGCGAATCTTCTGCCACAGTGCGACGAGGGCGGGATCGCGCGCGAGTTCCGGCGTGTAACTCTTCACGTGGTGCCAGAAGCCGGTGTGCAGCGCGGCGGCGAAGANNAGGCGGAAGGCGAGATCAATCCACGCCTGGGCCTGGTACTCGGCGGAATGTTCCTTGGTATAGGAATCGAGAATCGCGCGGCACGGCTCCCCCGGCGTGGGCAGCGGAACATCGTACGCGGCGCTGGGACCGCCGAGCATCCAAGCAATGACGCTGTCTTCACCTTCGTAGATAGGGGAGGGGCTCCTCTCGCCCCGCATGGCGCGGTCCACGGCCTCAATAGCAAGCTTGCCGGCGTGGGCCGGTGCGTATGCTTTCCAGCTCGAGATTTCCCCTTTGCGCGACTGCCGCGTGGTAAAGCTGACATGCACCGCCTGCTGCACCGCTTGATAAGTCGTCTCTGTATCGAGCTGGAGCAAGGCGCCCAAGCCGGCGGCGACGGACGGGCCGAGGTGCGCGATATGATCCTTCTTGTATTCGTGGAGGCAGATGGCGCGGGCAAGGTCGATTTGGATTTCGTAGGCGACGGCTATGGCCCGAAGCAACTGCGCGCCGGTGCAGCCGCATTGCTGGGCGACAGCGAGCAGCGGTGGGATATTGTCCCCCGGGTGAGAGTAATCCGCCGCCAGGAAGGTGTCGTGCATGTCCAGCTCGCGCACGGCGACCCCGTTTGCCCAGGCGGCCCATTCCGCCTCAAATCGCTCGTCCGATGGGATGCCGAAGAGCGTAGCGCCATCTGTCCGTGGATGGGCCAGCGCCTGGGACCGGGCATTGGCGACGGGCGCGCGATTGATGGCCGCGAGCGCGACGCCGGCGTTATCGATGATGCGGTTAATCACCATCTCCGTTACCTCAGCGTCTGCCGTGGGCGCGGCGTTGGCCACTTCCGCAATCTTCCACGCAAGCTGCTCCGCTTTTGGCAGGGGAGTCTTGGAGGGATAAACTTGAACCCGGTGGATGACCATCACGGGTGCGCCGGGATAGGCTTCATTTCGCCGCGAGCGACCTTCTCCTGGTAATCGCTCCAGCTCATCTTTTCCTGGCCGCGGTTGATCGACACCATCGTGATGCACTCGTCCACCGGGCAGACGATCGCGCACAGGTTGCAGCCGACGCAGTCGGCTTCGCGCACTTGCGGGATGGGTTTGCCGGGGACGCGGCCCGGGCCGAGGCCATGACCGTTAGGCGGCACCAGGTCGATGCATTGGTGCGCGCCGTCTTCGCAGGCGATGTAGCACAGGTTGCAGCCGATGCACTTGTCGTAATTGATCCGGGCGATGCGTTTGTAGTTCAGATCCAGCGACTCCCACTTCTGAATTGCAGGCACGGCCTTGCCCACAAGCTCCGTCACGCTTTTGAAGCCTTTCGCATCCAGGTAATCGTTCAACCCCTCAATCATGTCCTCCACAATCCGGAAACCGTAATGCATGATGGCAGTGCAGACCTGCACGCTGGTCGAGCCGAGAGCGATAAACTCTGCGGCGTCGCTCCAGTTGCTGATGCCGCCGATGCCGGAAATCGGGAGGCGCACCTCGGAATCCGCGGCGCAGCTTTGCACCATGTTCAGGGCGATGGGTTTCACCGCGGGACCACAGTAACCGCCGTGAGAACTTAGACCGCCGACAAAAGGCTCGGGCACGAGGTTGTTGAGGTTCACCTGCGTGATGCTGTTGAGAGTGTTGATGAGGGAGATGGCGTTGGCCCCGCCTTGTCTGGCAGCGCGCGCGGCGAAGGTGACATCAGTGATGTTGGGCGTGAGTTTGACGATCACTGGAATCGTCGCGGCTTCCATCACCCAACCCACAATCTTCTCAGTCACTGGCGGCTGTTGGCCGACCGCCGAGCCCATGCCGCGTTCGCACATGCCGTGAGGGCAGCCGAAGTTCAATTCGATGCCATCGGCGCCGGCGTCGGCAGAACGCTTCACGAACTCATGCCACCGCTCGCGGGTGTCGAACATCAGGGAAGCAATTACCGCGCAGTCCGGCCAGCGCTGCTTGACTTCATAAATCTCGCGGAAGTTGGTTTCGACCGAGCGGTCACTGATGAGTTCTATGTTGTTGAACCCAACCATGCGCATCCCGCTTACATTGAGCGCCGAGTAGCGCGAGGACACATTGACGATGGGGTCCCCAATCGTCTTCCACACCACGCCGCCCCAACCGGCCTCGAAGGCGCGATGCGCCTNNTAGCGATGCGGAATGAACGTTAAATCATAGCCTACTTAACCGCATGTTGCCTGGCATATTCCTCTTCAAGCTCGGTCACGCGAATCGGCCGGTCAAAGCCCGAGCCGACTGGCGCGCCTTTGACGCCGTAACGCGAAGGCTGGATCGGTCCGGAGGCCGCCGGGCCGGCAAAGAAGGCATGAATTCCGCGCGCGGCTTTTTTACCTTCGGCCACGGCATTGACAACTTCCGCGCCGCCATTGGCGCAGTCACCCCCGGCGAACACGCCTGGAATGTTCGTCCGCCCCGTATCAAGGTTGCGCACCACTACGCCACGTCTATCCAGTTCGAGCGCGGGGAAAAGCTTCTTGAACATGTTCACCTGCTTATCCTCCCCAATCGCCTTGATAACCATGTCGAAGGGTTCCGTGAATTCGGAACCGGCGAGGGTTTGTAGCTTGCCGTTCGCGCTCGCCGTGCGCGCCAGCTTCAAGCCGGTGACGTGGCCCGTGCTGTCTGAGAGGACTTCCAGCGGTACCACGTTGAACAGGAAGCGCGCCCCGTCGGTCTTAGCCAGTCGCTGCTCGAAATCGTAAGCGGGCAT
>PLYG01000362.1 GCA_003153335.1 Betaproteobacteria bacterium
TGTGCGCGAGCGTGGTCTTGCCCACCCCGGGCAGATCCTCGATCAACAGGTGCCCGCGCGCGAGCAGGCAGGCCACGGCCATGCGGATCTGCCGTTCCTTGCCGAGGATGACCTTGCCCGCATGTTCGATGACGCGGTGAATGGACGTGTCGCGTGTGGCGAATTTCGTTTCAGCGTGTAGCAGCAATCGGGTTCTCCGTTAAGGGACAGACCACGTTTTTCGTCCGTTTTTCGTCGCCCCCTTAGCCTATGATAAAACGTGGTCTGTCCCTGTTTTCTACGTGAGGATCAGCAGCCCGAACTCCTCGGCCGCCTCAACCAGCGACTCGAACACGAATTCGGCGTAGCCGCGGAATACCAATAATTCGAAAGTCGGCGCATCGTCGATGCGCGCGAGGGTCATGCCGATATGGCCAAAGCGCGTATTGGTGGCGCTGCCGGTGGGAAATTTCGGCGTATACAGATCCAGCCCGCAGTGCTTGGCCAGCGTGCGTGCCGCCGCCGCACCGGAGACCTGGAAGGCGGCGCGGGCATGGCTCAGATCGACCACCGTGGCAACGCCGGCCAGAGTTGCGCGGATTGCCGCCGCTTCCGGCACGGCACCGTCGTCGCCGACGATCTGCCAGATGCCGGGACCGATGGCGCGAACGCTCTTCCTGAGATCGCCGCTGAAGCGATTGGCGGCCGGTAATTCAAGCTCGAGGGCGCCCGCCAGGTAGATACCGGCCGCATCGGCGGTCTGCGCAAAGGCGGAGACCTGCAGAATCGACAGCGTCGGCCGTTCCGACAGCGTCACCCGCACCGTTCCAGCCGTAGACAGATCAGCGCGATTGGCGGGATTCACCAGCGGATGCGCGGCGAGCGCGGAGCGGCGTTCGAGCATGATCAGCCTTTCAGTCGCGCGTGGTCCGGGTCGACAAACACCGGCGGCACCACGCGCACGCGCACGAAGTCGCCCGAGATTGGCGATGCGGCGACCAGTTCTTCGCCCTGCCGCGCGGCGCCGTTTTCCAGAAACCCCAGCGCGATCGGATGCCCCAGAAATTCGCTCGGCGTCGCGGAACTGACAAACCCCTGCTTGACCACCACACCCCCAGCCCGCGCCTCGCGTTCGCTCGCCACCAACTGGCTGCCGGCGCGAATCGGGGTCTTGCCGTCGACCGGCACCAGGCCCACCAACGCTGGCCGCTGGGGTTCGACCAAGCCGCTTCTCTGGGCCAGCGCGGCACCCACGAATCCGCCGCCTTTTCTGACCAGCCTGCCCAGGCCCAGATCCGCAGCCGTCATCCGGCCATCGAGTTCATTGCCGGCGACATGTCCCTTTTCGATGCGCAGCACGCCCATCGCCTCGGTGCCGTAGGGCGTGATGCCGAACGGCACGCCGCATTCCAGGATGCGCGTCCACAGCGCTTCGCCGCAGTCGGCGCCGACGGCGATTTCATAGGCGCGTTCGCCGGAATAGCTCATCCGGTACACCGTCACCGGCGTGTCCTCGACAGTAGTTTGCAGAAGCGCCAGGTGCGGCAGCGCCGCGTCGGACACGTCCCTTTGCGGCAGCAGCGCGGCCAGCACCGCGCGCGACTGCGGTCCAGCTAGCGCAAACTGCGCGAACTGCTCGGTTACCGATACTGCGTGGCACCTGAGTTCGGGCCACGCGACCTGCAGCAGCCATTCGAACTGGCTTTGCACTTTGCCGGCGTTTGCGGTCGTCGTCGACAGCACATAGTGCTCTTGCGCAAGACGCGCGACCGTGCCGTCGTCCATTACGATGCCGTCTTCGCGCAGCATCAGGCCGTAACGCAGCTTGCCCACCGCGAGGTTCGCAAAATTGTTGCAATAGACGCGCTGCAGGAATTCCTTCGCATCGGGCCCCTGCACATCGATCTTGCCCAGCGTCCCGACATCGACCAGGCCGACGGCGTTGCGCACCGCGAGACTCTCGCGCCGCCATGCAGCATCGAACAATTCGTCGGGCAACTGGTAAGCGCGCGGCCGCAGCCAGTGGCCGACCGTGGTCAGCGTCGCCCCGCGCCGCGCGTGCCAGGCATGCAGCGACGTCCGCCGCACGGGCGTCTGGTGTTTGCCGGTCTCGGCGCCGGCGAACAGTCCCAGCGCGACTGGCGTATAGGGCGGCCGAAACGTCGTGGTGCCTACAGCGGGAATCGACTCACCGCGCAACGCCGCCATGATCGCGAGGCCGTTCACGTTCGATGTCTTGCCCTGGTCCGTCCCCATGCCCAGCGCCGTGTAGCGCTTCAGGTGTTCCACCGAGCGGAAATTTTCGCGATGCGCGAGTTCGATGTCCTCGACCGCGACGTCGTCCTGGATATCGACAAAGCGCTTACCCCGCGATGCAGCCTTGGGCGCCTGCCACAACGGCTCGATATGAGGCGGCGCTTCGGGCGCGCACACCGGCGCGTTAACCGTTACGCCCGCCGGCGGCGCAAAGCCGGCCAGACGCGCAGCTTCCCCGCCGGCAGCGCAGCCTTGCGCCAGCGCACCGGCCAGCGTGAATTCGCCGTTGGCAGCGCCGGCCGCGGCAATCGCGGCGCGCGCCGCGTGTGGGACGAAACCGGTGATCGCCTCGTCAAAACGCAGCTTGCCGCCCGACTGCGAATACAAGTGCACAGTCGGACTCCAGCCGCCGGAGCTGCCCACCACATCGCACTCGACGCGCCCGAGCTCCGCGCCGTCACGCCGGACGATATCGATCGCTTCGACCGCCTTGCCGTGCACGGCGGCAATGCACGCGTCGCTGTGGTGCACGATGCCGGCTCCGCGCGCACGGCCGACCAGCGCGGGATCGACGTTGCTGCGCGAATCGATGATGGTCACGCCTTCCGCGCCCGCACGCCGCGCATCGAACGCGCTCTTGTATGCGTCGTCGTTGTTGGCAAAGATCGCAATGCGCCGGCCCGGCAGCACCGCATACTGATTGACATAGGTTCGAATCGCCGATGCGAGCATCACGCCCGGCTTGTCGTTGTCGGCAAATACCAGCGGCCGCTCGATGCTGCCGGTGGCCATCACCACGCGCCGGGCCCGCAGATGGATCAGCCGCTGCCGCGGAAGATGCGGCGGCGCATCGGCCAGATGATCGGTGACGCGCTCGGCGATCGCGACCAGGTTGTGGTCGTAATAGCCGAATACGGTGCTGCGCGGCAGCAAGCGCACGTTGGGCAGCGCCACCAGTTCCGCAAGGGTCTGTGCCGCCCATTCGGCTGCCGCAAGTCCCGAGATGGTGTTCTGTTCCCACAGCGCGGAGCCGCCCAGTTCGGCGCGCTCATCGGCCAGCACGACGCGCGCACCCGCCCGCGCGGCAGCGAGGGCCGCCGACAAACCGGCCGGGCCGCTGCCGACCACCAACGCGTCGCAATGCGCGTACTCGAATGCGTAGTGATCGGGATCAACGGCCTGCGGCGCCAGACCCAGGCCTGCCGCCTTGCGAATCTGGCGTTCATAGAACATCCAGAATTTCGGCGGCCACATGAACGTCTTGTAGTAAAAACCCGCCGGCATCAGCGCCGCGAACTTCTGGGTGATCGCGCGCCAGTCGAAGGCCAGCGACGGCCAGCGGTTCTGGCTGTCGGCCTCGAGCCCCGCGAACAACTCGATCATGGTCGCGCGGGTATTCGGCTCGGTGCGCGCGCCGCGCCGCAACTGCACCAGCGCGTTGGGCTCTTCGGGACCGGCGCTGTAGATGCCACGCCGGCGATGGTATTTGAAACTGCGGCCGACCAGCTTGACGCCGTTGGCCAGCAGCGCCGAGGCCAGCGTGTCGCCGGCGTAGCCCTGGTAGCCGGTGCCGTCAAACGTAAAATCCAGCGGCCGGCTGCGCGCGATGCGTCCGCCAGCCGGAAGGCGATTCGGCTGCTGTCCGCTCATGCCGACACCCCGCTCATGCGCGCTCCTTCGACCGACGCGCCGCCTTGATCTCCAGCACCTCGTGCGTCAGCGTGTCGCGGACGATTTCCAGCCACTGCCGGCAACCGTGGTTGTGATGCCACCACTCGGCATGCGCGCCGCACGGGTTGTCGCGCTCGTACACAAAGCGCTGCCAGTCCGCCGGACTTGCGTCGAGCGCGGGAACGGGCGCGACTTCACGCCCGTAGGTGAATTCGGACTGGTCGCGCGTCCCGCAGAAGGGGCAGTTGAACTGTTGCATGGCCTATTTGGTGATTTCTGTCACGACATCTTTGCGCTGCACATAAACATCGCTTTTTCGACAAAGGCGATTCCGCATCCAGTCACTTGGGCCTCGACGCTCATCAGTGCCATTGCGCGGTCGGTCCCGCGCCCCTGTCGTCGATGACATGCCCTGTCTCGAAACGCTCCAGCGTGTGGGCGCGATTCAGTTCATGCGGCGCGTCGTGGGCGATGGTATGCGCGAATACCCAGCCCGAGCCCGGTGTCGCCTTGAAGCCGCCATA
>PLYG01000199.1 GCA_003153335.1 Betaproteobacteria bacterium
TTCCGCTGGATGACGCCAAGATGCGCCGCGCCGGACTCGACTACCACGAGTTCGCATCGATTGCCGTCCATCGCGACTGGGCGGCATGCCGGGGGGCGCTGGCCATGGCCGCTCCCAGCCGCTGGTTTGCCGCGACGACCAAGGCCGCGCAGTTCGCGGGCGTTCTTGCGTACCGGCCCGGCGACGTGTTCGTATTCGGACGTGAAACCGCCGGCCTGCCTGTGGACGTATTATCCGAATTCCCCGAAACGCAACGGATTCGCCTGCCCATGCAGCCAAACTCGCGCAGCCTGAACCTGNNGGCAGCAGGGATTCGCCGGCGCCGTTTAGTGTTGAAGTGCGCGGGCGTGTACGAAGATCGTAGCGCAATCCGACCACAGCAAATGTCCCATCGAGGTCCGCCATAAAAAAAACGAACACGACGCTGCGCCTCGCCTGCGACCTGGGCGCGCGCTGATGCGCACCATGCCGCCCGCAACCACCAACGCCACGCCATCGACAGGCACGAATCTCGAACGCGCGGTGCGCCATTACGATGAGCTCGCGCCGAATTACGACTATGCGACCCGCCGGATCGACGGCGTGCGGGCGCGCGCCATCGCAGCGCTGCAACTGCAACCGGGTGATGTGGTGCTCGACGCGGGCTGCGGCACCGGCTTTTGTTTCCACATGATCGAGGACGCGATCGGTCCCAGCGGACGGCTGATCGGGATCGAACCGTCGCCCGCGATGCTGGCCCGCGCCCGCGGCCGGGTCGATGACGCGGGCTGGACCAATGTCACGCTGCTCAACACCAGCGGCGAAGCGGCGCAAATGCCTTCGGCGCCTACCGCCATCTTGTTCAGCTACACCCACGATCTGATCCGGTCGCGGGCCGGCCTCGCGAACCTGTTCGGGCAGTCGCGGCCGGCTACGCGGGTTGCGGCCGCCGGCACCCAATTGTTCCCGCGGTGGTTTTTCCCCGGCAACTGGTACCTGTACTACTCGCACCGCGGCTATATCACCAACTTCGAGAGCTTCGACGCGCCGTGGCAAATTCTGGGCGAGCATCTCGAGGGCTTCACTGTCAGCCGCCAATATCCGGGCGAGCGCTACCTGGCGCGAGGCAGGCTTCCAGGTGGTTGATCACTCGGCGTAGAACACACAGAACTGCTGTTTCGCATCCTGCCAGAGCCGGATGTCGTCAAAGCCGGCGCGCCGCAGCAGCGCTTCGAACTCGATTGGTCCGTATTTGTACGAATTTTCGGTATGGATCCGTTCACCCACGCGGAACCGCCGGATGCGCCCGGCGATGCTGACTTCCTGGTTGGAGAGCGCTTCGAGATGCATTTCGATCCGCCCCGCGGCTTCGTTGTAGAGACCGCGATGCGCGAACGCCTCCGGCCGGAAGTCGCTGCCCAGCAACCGGTTCACATGCGCGAGCACATTGCGGTTGAACGCAGCGGTAACGCCTACGGCATCGTCGTAAGCTGCTTCGAGCCGGCGCTTGTCCTTCTTGGCGTCTACGCCGATCAAGAGACCGCTGCCCGGCGTCCCGCAGTGGCCGCGGATCTGGACCAGAAACGCCAGCGCTTCTTCCGGCGAAAAGTTGCCGATGCTCGACCCCGGATAAAAGAACGTCGCCGGCAAGTCCTGCAGATCGGCGTGCAAATTCAGCGCGCGCGCAAAGTCGGTGACGATGCCCAGCATCTCGATTTCCGGGAATTCGGGCGCCAGGCCGGACAGCGCCTTGTTGATCGGGGCCCTTGCAATGTCCACCGCGAGATATCGCCACGGCTGAAAGTAGGGCAGCCACGACGCGGCTTTGCAGCAGTCGCCGGCGCCCAAATCCACCAGTTGCTTGCCGGCGCCGGCGGCGTGCGCGATTTCCTGCCGGTAGTCGCGGAAAATCGCGACTTCGGTCCGGGTGGGATAGTATTCGGGCAATTCGCAGATCGCGCAGAACAGCGCGCAGCCTAGTTCGTCGTAGAAATACTTGGGCGAAATCGATGCGGGACGGGCGAACAAGCCGGCGATCAGCGCGTTTCTTTCCGCAACGGAATCAAGCACCAGGCGGTCGATGATCCGGTAATTCGACATAGAACCAATTCGTGATAGGGTGGGTCAGAGCGGATGGGCTGCGGTGCTGGAACTTTCACGAAAGTGTAACCGCGATCGACACTGCAGGTGTGGCCACTGCGTATCTGCGTATCCTAGCCGGGAGAGTCCGGCGTTAGTTTTCCCCCGCTCTCTTTCTGGATTGCCTTGCCATGATTCAAAACGCTCTTAGCCTCCTGCTCCTGCTTGCCGTGCTCGGCGGCGCCCCCGCTCGCGCAGGGAGCGACCTGAAGCCCTGGACGGACGGTCCGGCGCCGCAGCTATCGTTGCGCGATCTCGCGGGGCAACCGGTCAATCTCTCCGATTTCAAGGGCAAGGTCGTGCTGGTAAACTTTTGGGCCACCTGGTGCGCACCCTGCATCGAGGAAATGCCGTCGATGCAGCGCTTGCGGGACAAGCTGGGGCTGGCGGGATTCGAGGTCCTCGCCGTAAACTATCAGGAAGGTCAGGCACGGATCAACGACTTCCTGAAAAAACGGCCGCTCAGGCTGACCATCCTGCGGGACCACGACGGAAGCGTCCGCGCCGGCTGGGGAGTCCGGGTCTTTCCCACCAGCTTTGTGCTCGACGCCGATCAGCGCATCCGCTTCACGGTGACGGGCGACGTGGATTGGTTGTCGCCCAAGGTCGAAAGTCAGATACGGGAGCTGCTCCCCAGGACTTGAGCAGACTGGCTCCTGGCCTTGGCCCGGAATCCGTTCAGGCAACAGGTCATCATTTTTTTTGAGGAAATCAACCATGGATCGTCGCACTTTTCTGACCACCTCGGCCATAGTGCCTATTGCAAGCGCGTTGCCGCGCTGGGCGTTCGCGCAATCCTTCGAACCCCAGCCGGGCCACTGGCGCACCTTTGAACTGGTTACGCGCGTCGAAATCCTGAAGCCTGCAGGGGGCGCCCGCGCCTGGGTGCCGATTCCGTTGGTCGAGTCCGGCTGGCAAAAGCCGCTGGCGAATCAGTGGACGGGCAACGGGCGCACGATGGAGCAGATCACGGACAAGAAGTACGGCGCATCGCTGCTGTATGCCGAATGGGCCGACGGAGAAAAGGCGCCATGGGTCGAAGTGGTCAGCCGCTTCCAGACCCAGGACCGGTTGCAGGACTGGAGCAGGAAAGGCGCCACCCCGCCCGAGAGCGCGGCGACACTCGCTCTCTGGACGCAGCCCACCGACCTGATGCCCACCGACGGCATTGTCAAAAAAACCGCGGACGAGATCGTCCAGGGTAAGACGACTGATGTGGACAAGGTCCGCGCGCTCTACGATTGGGTGGTCACCAACAGCTATCGCGAGCCCAAGGTCCGCGGCTGCGGCGTTGGCGACATTCGCGTCATGCTCGAAACCGGCAACCTGGGCGGCAAGTGCGCGGACCTCAACGCTTTGTTCGTCGGGATGGCGCGATCGGTCGGCATTCCGGCGCGCGATGTGTACGGGATTCGGGTGGCGAAATCGGCGTTCGGGTACAAGGCGCTGGGCGTCGGCACTTCCGATGTGTCGAAGGCGCAGCACTGCCGCGCCGAGGTGTATCTGAAGGACTACGGTTGGGTGGCGATGGACCCGGCCGATGTCCTGAAGGTGATGCGCGAAGAAACGCCCGAATGGATCAAATCGACGTCCAACAGCCTGATCGTGCCGGTGAACGCGAAGCTGTTCGGAGGCTGGGAGGGCAACTGGGTCGGGTATAACGTCGCGCCTGATGTCGCGTTGCCCAACTCCAGGGGCGCCAAGATCGCGTTCTTGATGTACCCACAGGGAGAATCGAGCGAAGGCCGCTTCGACAGCCTCGATCCGGACAGTTTCAAGTACAAGATCACGGCGCGCGAAGTCACCGGCGCCTAAAGACAGCGATATCAACCAACCAGCGGCGGCGCCACGGTTGTCGCGCGGGCTTTTTGTTGATCATGATCGCCAACGCCCGGATGTATTCGGTCAATGCGGCCGCCAAAGCCGCATGGCGGGAACTGCTGGCGTGGGTGACGGAGCGCGCGTCCGCGCCGTGGGACATCATCGATTATGAGGCACCGGCGCCGCTTTCCGCGCTGTGGGCGCGCAACGATCTGGGCTGCGCGCTGATGTGCGGACTTCCCTTTACGTTGCGGGCGCCCGCGCCGCTGTTGATCGCCGCGCCGGTTCCCTCAAAGCCGCGCTATCGCCGACGCGCCCGCTACATGACGGATCTGGCGGTGCGGGCCGATTCGCCGTACCGCAGCATCGAGGACACCTTCGGCGGGAACGTCGGGTTTACGGTCACCGACTCGCAGTCGGGATATTTTGCGCTGCGGCATTTCCTGCGGCCATTCCAGCAACAGCGCGGCGGCGCCCTGTACCGCTCGACGGTTGGCGGCCTGCTCAACGCGCGTGGCGTCATCGACGCACTGGCCGCCGGCAAGATCGACGTCGGGCCGCTGGACAGTTACAGCTACGATTTGCTGACCCACCTCGAGCCCAGCTACGCGCATCAGGCGCGGATCATCGCCAGTACGGAGCCCACTGCGATTCCGCCGTTTGTGGCCACCGCGGATCTGGATTCCGACCTGCGGGCGCGATTGCGGCAGGCGTTCGCGGAGGTCGAATCGGCGCCTGATCTGGCCGATGCGCGCGCACGTCTCCTGCTCACCGGCTTTGAATTCCCATCGCCCGAAGACTACGCGCCGCTGCGCGCCCGGCACGACGCGCTGATCGCGGCGCCGGAAGTCTGGTAGTGTCGCAGATTCGGATCCGGAGATCATTCATGCCCGTCTGGTTGCGCACGCCGTTGTCCTGTTTGCTGAACATCAAGGCCGAATAAAGGAAGGGCCATGGGCACACCCAGCAATCCGTTCACGCTCGCGTCATGGCGCAGGGAAGTCGCGGAGCTGTACGCAGGAATGCGCAATACGGCGCAACGCGATCCCAAGCTTGCCGCCGCGCAATTCCGCGCCGGGCGCGACAGCCTGATTCTTCACCATCCGGAAAGCCCGTTCACGCACGACATCCTCGCTGCCTTCAAGGGCATCGACTACTTTCCATACGATCCCGCGTGGCGGCTCACCGGAACCATAGACCGCGACGTCGAGCGCTATCAGTTCCAGATCGACCTGGCCGCGGACGGCGTGCTGCGCTGCACGCGCGCCGGCGTGGTGCGGTTTCAGTACGGCGCAACCGAACTTGCGCTGTCGGTGTTCTGGATGGAAGGTTACGGCGGCGGCCTGTGGCTGCCCTTCGGCGACACCACCAATAATACCGAAACTTATGGCGGCGGACGTTATCTGTACGATAGCATCAAGGGCGCCGACCTGGGCGCAGGCACCGATCCTCCAGGCGATACTATGCTGCTCGACTTCAACTTCGCCTACAACCNNGGGCGAGCAGGCGAGCGGGCGTTTCGCGCACGTTGAGCGCTTCGGGATTGCCTGACACTGCAATTCCGCCCTCGCGAATGAGCCGATGATCCAACCGCCGTCACTGGTCGAACTCGAAGCCGCGGCGCGGCTGGTCTATCGCGCGTTGCCGCCCACACCGCAATTCGCGTGGCCGCTGCTTGGCGCGCGTCTGGGCTGCGAGGTCTGGGTCAAGCATGAAAATCACACGCCGACCGGCGCCTTCAAGGTGCGCGGCGGCCTCGTTTACTGCGCACGGCTGCTCGAACGCGAGCCCGAACTCCCGGGCCTCGTCAGCGCCACCCGCGGTAACCACGGCCAGTCGATCGCCTATGCGGCGCGCCGGCACGGTGTCGCTGCGACGATAGTCGTTCCTCATGGCAACAGCGGGGAAAAGAACGCGGCGATGCGCGGGCTAGGCGCGACCTTGATCGAACATGGTGACGATTTTCAGGAGGCGCGGGAGTTCGCGATCCGGCTGGCGGCGGAGCGGGGGCTGCACATGGTCCCCTCGTTCCACCGCGATCTATTGTTGGGCGTGGCGAGCTACTGCGTTGAATTCCTGCGGGCCGCTCCTGATCTGGACACGGTGTACGTGCCAATCGGACTGGGCTCGGGCGCCTGCGCGATGATAGCCGCCCGCGATGCGCTGGGCCTCAAAACTGAAGTCGTCGGCGTGGTGTCGGCGCTGGCGCCGGCCTATGCGCTGTCCTTCGCGGCGCACCGGAACATCAGCCATGCGGTGACGACGAAACTTGCCGACGGCATGGCCGTGCGATCGCCTGACGATGAGGCGCTCGACATACTCGGGCGCGGGGCCGCGCGGATGGTGCTGGTGGACGATGCAGCGGTCGCCGCAGCAATGCGCGCGCTGTTCGCCGATACCCACAACGTCGCCGAGGGTGCGGGCGCCGCCGCGTTCGCGGCCGCGACGCAGGAACAGCAGCGCAATGCGGGAAGGAAGATCGGCGTTGTGCTCTCCGGCGGCAACGTCGATACGGCGATGTTCGCCGAAGTGTTGTCTGATGCTGCCTGAGTGCCGGCGGTGCGGCGTCGCCGCCGTCAGGAGTGGCGAGTTGCGCTGAGCAGCCGCGCCATCTGTTCGGCCGAGTCGGCCAGGAGCCCTGCCGAGTCGGCGATCGCGTCAGCCAAGGTCAGCGGACCGAATACAAGCGAAAAGCAGCCCGCAAACGTCTCGCCCAGCGCCACCAATGCAGCGCGATCGATGCCGCCCGAGAGCAGCGTCGCGGGCACACCCTGCAGCGCCGCCCGCCGCGCAACGACTTGCGGTGTTTTGCCCAGCAGTGTCTGCATATCGCTCCTGCCTTCCCCCGTGATCAGCCAGTCCGCGCCGGCGAGGGCGTCATCCAATTTCAACAGATCCGCAATCACTTCCGCGCCGGACCGAAACTCGCCACCGATAAGTTGCAGCGCAAACCCCAGGCCACCCGCAGCGCCGGCTCCCGGGTTGTCGGCGGCGCGCCGTCCCAGTGCCTCTTCCGCCAGGCGCGCGAACCCGGCGATCGCTCTGTCGTAGCGGTCCTGCAAGTCTGGCGTCACGCCCTTTTGCGGGCCGAAAATGGCCGTCGCCCCGCGCGGCCCGGTCAGCGGGTTATTGACGTCCGACAGGATGGTGATACGGCACGTGGCCAGCCGCGGATCGAGCGCCGAAATATCCACTTGCCGTATGCGCGTCAGCGCGTCCGGTTGCGGCGGAATTGCGCATTGATCCTCTCCGAGCAGGCGCGCCCCCAGCCCGGTCAACAGGCCCGCGCCGCCATCGTTGGTCGAGCTCCCGCCCAGGCCGATCAGGAAATCGCGAATGCCCAAGTCGAGGACTTGGCGCATCAGCTCGCCGACGCCTTGGCTCGAGCGAGCGCCCACTGGCGCAGCCATCCCGGAGGGCTCGGTGATGCCGACGACTTGCGCGACTTCGATGATCGCCAGCCGCCGTCCCTCGCGTTCAACGATGCCAAACGCCGCGGTGACACAATGGCCGGCCGCACCCGCGACCCGGGATTTACGCCGCTCTCCCCCAGCGCTTAAGACCGCATCGAGCGTACCTCCCCCGCCATCGGCCATCGGCACCAGCACGCACGCAGCGAGAGGCCAGACCCGATGCAGCCCTTCGGCGATGGCGCGCGCAACATCAATGGCGGCAAGCGAGCCCTTGAACGAATCGGGTGCAATGACGATTTTTTTCATCGACTGATTTCCTGCGCCTCAGCTCCCAGCGCCATCGATTTACGCAGAACACGAAACCGCTGCCATCAGCGCGTCCCTCGATGCGTCGCGCGATGCAGCCGGTCGTTGACGGCCTGCCAGTCGACGGCCGCGGGCGGCTCCTCGACCAGGATCAGGTCCACACCCGCCGCGTCGAGCAGGCGCAGTTCCGCATACAGGCGCCGCGCATAGGATGACCATTCCGGCCCCGCCTGGCGCCACACACCCTCGAAGTCGGCGAAACGCACGGCACTGCGCGCCAGCACGCCGACCTTCCGGCCGGAAAGCTTGGCCGTGCGAAACGCCTGGGCAATTTCGAACGGCTTGACCAGTTGCGTTTCGGTCTTGGGCGCGTAATGCGAGGGGAGACTGCCGGAGACGCGCGGAGACTTTTTGGTCTGCGGCAGCGGCATGTAGCCCAGCACCTCGGCCAGTTGCGTCGTCGACACCCCGCCCGGGCGCAGCAGAACCGCCGCGCCCCGGGTGAAATCGACGATGGTCGATTCAATCCCGACGTTGCACGGACCACCATCGAGAATCAGCGGCAACTCGTCGCCGAATTCGTCGGCGACATGCTGGGCCGTGGTCGGGCTGATGCGGCCAAAGCGGTTGGCCGAGGGTGCCGCGATGCCGCCGCCGAATTCGAGCAGCAGGCTTTGTGCCACGGTATGGCTGGGAAAGCGCAAACCGACCTTGCCCTGGCCGCCGGTCACCGCCTCGGGCACGTGCTCGCTCTTGGGCAGAATCAATGTCAGCGGCCCCGGGGCGAACTTCTCGATCAGCAGCCGCGCGGCCGGCGGGATGCGGCGGGC
>PLYG01000166.1 GCA_003153335.1 Betaproteobacteria bacterium
GCAGCCCGGCGAACTGGTACTCCGAGAGCGTGTCCGGCACCGGGGTGACGGCGCCCAGTATGGTGGCCGGGTCGGCGCCCAGCGCCACCGCGACCGGAAAGGGCTGCCCCGGATTCTTCATCGCATGCTCGCGAAAATCCAGCGCGCCGCCGCGATGCGCCAGCCAGCGCATGATGACCTTGTCGCGTGCGATGACTTGTTGCCGGTAAATACCGAGATTTTGCCGCGGCTTGTTGGGCCCGCGCGTGACGGTGAGACCCCAGGTGATCAGCGGTCCCGCGTCGCCAGGCCAGCAGGTCTGGATCGGCAGGCGGCCGAGATCGACGTCATTTTTCTCCCACACGATTTCCTGGCAGGGCGCGCTCTTCAGCTCCTTCGGCCGCATGTCCCAGAACGCCTGCTTGAACACCCCGATCTTGTCGAAGACTTCGGCAAAGCGCCTGGGTGGTTCGGGCTCCTTCAGCGCGGCGAGCAATTCGCCCACTTCGCGCAAACCGCCTACCGACTCCGCGCCCATCGCCAGCGCCACGCGCTCGGGAGTCCCGAACAGGTTGCCCAGGACGGGCATCGTATGGCCCTTGGGCTTTTCGAACAGGATCGCGGGCCCGCCTTGCTTCAATACCCGGTCGCAGATTTCGGTCATTTCCAGATGCGGATCGACCTCCACGGCGACGCGCTTCAACAATCCGCGCGATTCGAGGAGCGTAATAAACGAGCGGAGGTCGGTGTATTTCATCGGGGTGCAGGTATCGCGCTCAAACGCGAGTCGCGCAGCCTTTGGGCAATCCACGCCTTTTTTGCCCCGTAGGCATGAAGGTCGACGTGTTCTGCAACCTGTCTCGGGGGCCGACTTCGCATAGCGTTACGTCACGGGAGGGTCGAGTGTTCATCCGCGTATTATCGCCCAAAGCCACAACGGCGCCATCCTACAAAGACAACAAGAACCCCGCCAAGCCCGCAGCAAAAATGACCGGGATGATGCCGGCCTTGAAACGAAACAACGCGATCGCCGCTACCACGCCGATCACCGCCGCCCAGACTTCAAACCGGCCTTTGAAGCCGGTTGGCCACAGAACGTGATAGCCAAAAAACACCGCCAGGTTCACGATCACGCCGACCACCGCACCCGTAATCGCGGTCAGCGGCGCCGTGAACTTGAGGTCGTTGTGCGTCGTTTCGATCAGCGGCCCGCCCGCCAGTATGAAAAAAAACGACGGCAGGAAGGTGAAGAATGTGACGACACTTGCCGCGACGGCGCCCGACCAAAACAGCGAATCGGGAAAGATCGCTTTCGTCCAGCCGCCGACAAAGCCCACGAATGCCACCACCATGATCAGCGGTCCCGGCGTTGTCTCACCCAGCGCCAGGCCATCGATCATTTGCGCGGCGCTCAGCCATTGGTACTGCTCCACGCCGCCCTGGTACACATAGGGCAGGACCGCATAGGCGCCCCCGAAGGTGAGCAGTGCGGCCTTGCTGAAAAACCAGGCCATCTGGGTGAGCACGCTGTCGCGACCGTAAAAGGCCGCCAGCGCGCCGATCGCGGCGGCCCAGATTGCGGTGAAGACGACAATCACCGTCAACACGCGCGGCCAGGTAAACCGCGCGTGCGCGGGAGTAGGCGCGCCATCGTCGATAATCGCCGGCCCTGCCGCCACGGCGCCGGCCTTGTGTCCGCTGCCCGCCGTGAAGNNGTGAAGTACGCCGGATGGATGCGCCCGCCAATCCACCCGATCAGGCCCGCACCCAGCACGATGAGCGGAAACGGCGCATGGAAAACGAAAATCGCGACAAATGCCAGTGCGGCGATGGTCCAGAGCAGCCAGTTCTTGAGGGCTCTTGCCGCGATGCGCCATGCCGCGAACAACACGATGGCAGTGACCGCGGGCTTGATGCCGTAGAGAATGCCCGCCGCCGTCGGATCTGCGCCATAGGCCATGTATCCCCACGACAGCACAATGAGAATGAACAGCGACGGCAGAACGAACAGCCCGCCGGCAATGAGGCCGCCCCAGGTCCGGTGCATCAGCCAGCCGATGTAGGTCGCGAGTTGCTGCGCCTCCGGCCCGGGGAGCACCATGCAATAGTTGAGTGCGTGCAAGAAGCGGTTTTCCGAAATCCAGCGCCGCTTTTCGACCAGTTCCTGATGCATGATCGCTATTTGCCCGGCAGGCCCGCCGAAGCTGATGAATCCTAATTTCAGCCAGAACCAGAACGCTTCGGCGAACGTCACGGGCGGCGGCGGGGAGGCCACACTCGCCGCCGAAGGTGCACTCATGCCGACGCCATCATCGTCACGGGAACCCAGTTGTGCCGTTCATCGCGGGCATGGCGACACCACGCATACAGCGCATCGTAGACCACCATGCCGTGTTCCAGCATCGCGTGATCGTCCGGAAAGTTGTGCGACAGCCCCAGCGAAATCGCCAGCAATCCAGACGCTTGCGGCGCGAGTTGCAGCCGCCCGGTGTCCGCGCCGCGCACGATCAGGCCTAAGTCGTCCAGCGCCGGGTCGCGCAGATCGAAGGCCTTGAGGAAAGCGTCGAAACTGCAGGACTCGCCGTCATGTTCGAGCGGCGCGCCGGGAATGTCGTAAGCAATCGCGCCTTCCGACTCCGCCACTGAAAATACCGCGCTGGTGGGCACGTAGAGAAACTCTGCGCGTGGATCGACAAAGCGACGGATCAGCCAGGGGCAGGCGATGAGGTCGATCTTCGGCCGCTCGCGCGTGACCCAGCGGGTTGGCTGGCCGCACGGCACGCCGAAACGCGGTGACTTCTTCAGCAGCGGCATGCCCATTTCCCGCCACAACGGGATTCCACCCTCGAGGTAAGTAGCATGAAAGCCGCGGCCGGCCAGCGTTGCAGCGGCCTGCTGACTGACTTCGTGGCCGTGTACGCAGTAGACAACCAGCGACTTGGCATGCGTCGGGGCGGACCAGCCGGCGATCGCTTCGGGGGCCACGCGCAGCGCACCGGGCAGCATGCAGGGATCCTCGTCGAAGGCAGGGGTCTTACGCGCGTCGATGATCAACGGGCAGCGTGGACCGCCGAGCAGGCGATAGAGGTCATTGGGGGCGACAGCAGTGGGGGTTGCAAGGCGTGCGGTGTCCATAAGATTCTCCAGGTCAATGGATGCANNGCAGAACTTGGACGGGACACCGTCTGATCGCGCGTTGCAGCGGTACCGCATCGCGATGGCGGGAGTCTGCAAAACCCCACTGGCTGCATTCTAGTCGAATCGATCGCCGGCCGCAATCGCTAGCATTGTCCAATGGAGTTTGCGTAAATTGAGACCGTGATTCCAACGGGGTTTGGAGTCGCAGGCGAGCAAACCGCGCTCGACTTATGAGGGGCAGTGTGACCAACAATGCGGCAGTGGCACCGATTTTCAAGCGTAACTTGTTCTCGAAAATAATGCGAGCCTGCCCCCTTCGACCTCCCGCAACGGGCCGGAAAGTGATGCTTGACCAGTGATGCGTGATGTATTAGCATCTAATGTGTGCGCACCACTCTCGATATCGCCAACGATGTGCTTCAGGCCGCTAAGGAACTTGCTCGTCGCGAGAAAAAAACCACCGGCGAGGTAATTTCCGAGCTCGCGCGAAGCGCATTAACCACCCCACCAACGCGGGCGGCACGGGAACCGAAGGCGATATACGGTTTTCGACCCTTTCCCAAGCGTGGCGGCCTTGTCACCAACGAATTGATCGACAAATTGCGCGAAGACGACGCCTATTGATGAGCGCTCTCTTAGACGTCAACGTGCTGATTTCACTGTTGGACGCTGATCATTCGCTGCATACACGCGCCACAAAATGGTTCGCCGCCCATGCTCGCAGCGGTTGGGCGTCCTGCCCGATCACGCAGAACGGCTGCATACGCATCATGTCCCATCGGAGCTATCCGAACGCGCTGCCAGTACGCGCGGTTATGGATCGCCTTGCGGAAGCGAGCGCAAGCGCATTCCACGAATTCTGGGCAGATGACATCAGCTTGCTCGATACGAAAATCAGTATCTCCACACGTATCCACGGACCGCGACAGATAACTGATCTCTATCTTTTAGCACTTGCTGTTCGGCACCATGGACAGTTCGTCACATTTGACACGTCGGTTACCATGGATGCAATCAAGGGTGCGGAAGAGAAACATCGTCTAATCCTCTAGGATCCCAGGGGATAGACCACTTGCCAGGCCAACCTTTCGGCATGTGGCCCGATAGCCGTGAAAGAAATCCGAAGGGAAGCCAAGTCGCTCCGCACTGCGCGTACAGCGGTGCCAGCATCTGTTCGCTCTTGAACACCAGGTCGGTGGAGTACTCAATCTGCAGGATGCTCCAGTGGTAGGTCTGCCCGAACACGTCGAGCACCGGGCAGCACAGCCCGGCGTAGCGGTCCAGGTGGCGGTGCAGCAGTTCGGGGTTCAGGCCGTCGGCCAATTCCTGTGCTCGCGTCTAGTCGGCGATGCGCACGAAGGCGTTGTCGGCGGTGGCAAAGTCGATCCCGTCGCGCGCCAGCCGGCGGGCCAGCCAACTGTGGCCGTTGCAATACACCTGCAAGCGGAACGGGCAGTAGGTGGGCACACGCCCGTAGAGCAGCCCCAGCTCCCGATCTATCCAGTAAAAGTAGTAGTGCAGACACTTGGCGGTGTCGGGCCGCAGGAAGGTGCGCCCGCTGCCCTTGTCGTGCCAGGACTGGTAGGTCGCGCAGGTCTCCATCGCCGCGATCACATGCACCAGTCCCGGTGCCGCGCCGCGCGCGGCCAGCACCTTGGCCACCACCTCTTCTTTGCGAAGGTGTGCCTTGGCAATGTGTTCGATCGCGGCCCCGTGCTTCGCGGCCAGCGCCTGCGCATTCTCGCGGATGCGCTCACGCAACGGCAGCGCGAACTGCGGGTAGTCAAAGACGCGGATGCCGCGCGATCGCAAGAAGCTGGTCATGTCATCGGCAAAGCAAGCACCTGGCAACGTGCCAGTGATGACGATGCGGTCGTAGCAAGACAACACGCCGGTCAAGCGGTCCATGTAGCGTTCAGTGAGCAGCTTGTGCGATGCGCGCAGTGTCAGCAAAGGTGATCTGCTACAACTTTATTGCTGACGCTGGCAGGTCGAACTGGATTTTCACGCGATCAAAGCGGTGATGCAGATGGAAGTTTTACGCTGCAAGACACCGGCCATGGTAGTCAAAGAGATGGCGGCGTATTTGCTCGCCTACAATTTGGTGCGCGCGGTGATGGCGCGGGCGGCTCAGCTACGTGCGGTGCTCCCGCGGCAGCTCAGTTTCAAGGCGGCTTTGCAGCAACTGCGAGGATTTGAACAAAATCTGCGCCATCACGTGCGTGCCAAACTGGACCGCTGCCAAGACTTGCTACTAGAAGACATTGCGCAAATGAAATTGCCGCACCGTCCTAATCGCGTTGAACTCCGCAACCTCAAACGACGGCCGAGAAATTACCCGCTAATGACCAAACCCAGAGCAGTGTTGCGAGCAGCACTTCGATCAAAACGCGACTATTTGGCCGCTCAGGCTCGTGCTTAAGGTAGTGCCATTGGAGCCTGGCCGTACGCAGTAACAGCAGTAAGTCTAGCGGGTTGAAGTCCCGTCTGGGGAGTTGTCCGTACGCCCCGGTAGCATGAGGAAGCGGCGTCGTGGCAACACGAGGTCGTGAGTTTCCAAACAGCAAGAGGGCAGGCCGCAACGCAAGTGAATCTATGAGTAGCCTCGTAAACGAAGTGGAGAAGCCGACCCTGTGGCCAAAAGGGGAAGGCCGTTGGAAGGGTGCTGAAATAACGGAAGTGGCACTCATCGACTCCCGGGGTAGTAGGGGCGGCATGTTCTCGAAGACTTATTGCCCAGTGCTGGAGACCCGTCTGCGGGGGTGGGGAGACCACCGCTCGCTGCGTATAAGGCAACGAAAGCGCAGCGACCGCCGACGGGAGTCGGAGGGGTCCATAGTACCGTTTGAGTTCGCGGGACAACATAACCCCGGACGAGGGAAGGGACCCTGCTTTGTTCGTGCAACCGACGAGCGGAGGATCAGGGGATTGCCATGTTGCTAACCACCCCGAATACGATCAGGACGCTACAGAGGAAGCTGTATGCCAAGGCCAAGCAAGAACCAGCCTATCGTTTTTACGCGCTCTACGACAAGATCAGCCGAGCGGAGGTACTCGCCCACGCTTGGCGGCTTGTCCGTGCCAACCGAGGCAATCCCGGAGTTGATGGGGTCAGTTTCGAAGCCATAGAGAGTGGGGAGGGGATAGAAACGTTTCTGCGGGGACTGGCCCAAGACCTGAAAGACAAAACCTACCGAGCCCAACCGGTGCGGCGCGTCATGATACTCAAAGAGGACGGCAGTCTGCGCCCGCTGGGGATACCGACGATCCGAGACCGGGTAGCGCAAATGGCGGTCAAGCTCATCATCGAACCGATCTTCGAAGCCGACTTCTGTGATCACTCATACGGATTCCGGCCCAAGCGATCGGCCCACGATGCGGTGGACGACATCACCAATGCGCTGTGGGCCGGCTACACCCAAGTCATCGACGCCGACCTGTCGAAGTACTTTGACAGCATTCCGCACGCCAAGCTGCTGGCGGTGGTGGCCGAGCGCATTGTCGATGGGGGGATCCTGCACCTCATCAAGCAATGGCTCAAAGCTCCTGTCACCGGTGAGGACGACGCAGGAGTGAAGAGAACAGTGGGTGGCGGGAAAGCCAATCGTCAAGGCACGCCGCAAGGCGGCGTGATCTCACCGTTGCTGGCCAACTGCTACCTGCATATTCTGGATCGGATATGGCAACGGCAGCACCTCAATGGCAAGCTGCAAGCGCACCTCGTGCGCTACGCGGACGACTTTGTCGTGATGTGCCGAAAGGATGTAGAGGAACCGCTGAAGGTGGTGCGTCATGTCCTGGAACGCCTGGGACTCAGCCTGAACGAGGCCAAGACGCAGGTCGTGGACGCTACCGCAGCACGTTTCAATTTCTTGGGGTTTGCGATTCAGATGAGTCGAGGGGCAAGCACTGGAAAGCCACACCCGAATGTGCGACCGGCGGACAAATCGCTGAAGAAGATCAAGGCGAAGCTGACGGCACTGACGGGGCGGGAACTGACCGCCATCCCCTTGCGTGACATAGTGGGCAATGTGAACCGCAGCCTGCATGGTTGGGTAAACTACTTCCACTATCGGAACTCCAGTCTGGCGATGAGCAAGGTCAGAAACCATGCGGAAGACCGGTTGCGAACGCACTTGATGAAGCGCCACAAAGTGAAGGACAGAGGAGCCGGCCTGGGTCGGTTTCCGAGTCGTGATCTGTATGGGCGTTACGGGCTATACAAAGTTCCCACAGTTGCGGGCTGGCGCTCGGCGCATGCCTCGGCATGAAGAGCATCGGAAAGCCGTGTGCGGGAAAATCGCATGCACGGTTTGATGAGGGAGGGCAGGCGAGAGCCTGTCCTCTACTCTACCCTTTTTGCTTAGTGAGAAAACAATGCGGCTGCGGCACCTATTTCCGATTCGGAAAGGCCGTCACGTCGCCACGATTTGGCTTCCTTCCGGTGGTTTGCTACAATTCGCTACGAATGTAACTAATCGGAGAAATAGTTCATGAGCATGCCGGTTCGCATTGATGATCAACTGTACGAGCAGGCGAAGGCCGCTTCAAAGGGTGAATGTCGCACCATTGCAGGTCAACTTGAATTCTGGGCCAAGGTGGGCAAGGCGGCACTCGATAATCCCGACCTGCCGATTGAGTTCGTCAGGGAATTGCTGATCGCGCGGGCGGAGGATCGCAAGCACCTCACCCAATTCAAGCCCAGGCAGTTCCGTGCCTGAAATTCGCGTCCGGCAGACCAACGGATTTTTGCGTGCGTACAAGAAACTGAACAACAATCAGAAAGACGCGGTCGACCAGGCTGTTGCCGATATTGTCCGCGATCCAGCTATCGGGGAAGCAAAGAAAGGTGATCTTTCCGGCGTTTACGTATATAAGTTCGCTTGCGTGAAGCAGTTGTTCCTGTTGGCCTACGAATACCATCCTGCGTCTCGACTGTTGCTGTTGGTGGGTACGCACGAGAATTTCTACCGCAACCTTAAACGCTGACGTCCCATTCTAAGTAGTACGCCACGGCCCTCCGAGTAGCCTAAAGTAAGTGCCATTCGGCTGCGGCACCGATTTTGCCCGGCACCTATTTTCCCACTCGACTTTTCAGTGGGCGGTCCGGG
>PLYG01000511.1 GCA_003153335.1 Betaproteobacteria bacterium
GCGTGAATTTCCTCGCGCATCCGGTCGCCCAGCACCTGGTACACGAGCTGATGTTGGCGGACACGCGAGAGGCCGGCAAATTTTTCGCTGACGATCACCGCGCGAAAGTGCTGGCCGTCTCCTTCAACTTCGAGATGCGCGCACGGCAAGCCGCTGGCGATATAGCTTTGAACTGCTTCCGGAGTAACCATGATGTGTTCAGTCTTTATATTTTCCTACTGCCGCAGCTTGTACCCGCGCTGCAACACGATCAACGTAAACAACGACAGTCCGAGCGCGCAGCCGCCAACCACCAGCAAGCTTATTTCGGGTGCAACGTCGGACAGTCCGAAAAAGCCGTAACGAAAACCGTNNTCGATCATATAGAAGAACGGGTTGAAGTGCGACAGGCGCTGCCAGAACGGCGGCAGCGAATAGATCGAATAGAACACGCCGGAGAGAAAGGTCAGCGGCAGAATCACGAAATTCTGGAATGCGGCGAGTTGATCGAACTTTTCCGCCCAGATGCCGGCGAGCAGACCGAGCGTGCCCAGAATGGCGCTGCCCAGGCACGCGAATGCCAGCGTCCACAGCGGATGCGGAAAACCGGCCAGGAATCCGGACGGCGCGAACCACAGCGTCACCAGGAACACGCCGGCCCCCACCACCAGCCCGCGTCCCATCGCAGCGAGAACATACGCGCCGAATATTTCCAGCGGTGAAAGGGGCGGCAGCAGTATAAAAATGAGATTGCCGGTAATCTTCGACTGGATCATGCTGGACGAACTGTTGGCGAAGGCATTTTGCAGCACCGACATCATTACCAGACCGGGGATCAGGAATGCGGTATACGCAACGCGGCCGTCGTAGACGCGCACACTGGCTGCGAGCGTGTGCGAAAAAATCAGCAAGTACAGCAGCGCCGTGATCACTGGCGCGAGTATGGTTTGAAAAGCCACCTTCCAGAACCGCAGCAGCTCCTTGTACAGCAGCGTCCACCAGCCCGAACTCATGCCGCGCGCCGCATGATGCGCAGGAACACGTCTTCCAGATCGGCCTCCTGCAGCGCCAGATCGGTAAACCGGATGCCGTCGATGCGGTAAGCGGCAAGCAGTTGTTCCAGCTCCGCGTAACCCGACAGATTGAAAAACAGCACATCGCCCTCACGCCGGACGAGTTTGGCGGCGAACGCTGCTGGCGAGGCCGGCGCGGTGATTCGTATGGTCACGCCTGAATAGCCGTGCAGCAGCGTTTGCTTGTCGTCCAGCGCCACGACCCTGCCCTCCTTCAGCATCGCGATGCGTCCGCACAACTCCTCGGCTTCCTCCAGATAGTGCGTGGTGAGAATGATGGTGTGTCCGTCCTGGTTGAGCTGGCGCACAAACGCCCACAGGCTTTGCCGCAGGCCCACGTCGACGCCGGCAGTTGGTTCGTCCAGCACGATGACCGGCGGCTTGTGGACGAGCGCCTGTCCGACCAGGACCCGACGCTTCATGCCGCCGGAGAGCGAGCGCATGTTCGCGTTCGCCTTGGCCGCAAGATCGAGCTTGGCCAGGATTTCGTCTATCCAGTCATCGCTGTTGCGCAGGCCGAAATAGCCGGCCTGGAAGCGCAAGGTTTCGCGCACGGTGAAAAACGGATCGAAAACCAGTTCCTGCGGCACCACGCCGAGNNCCCGCGCCGTTGGGGCCCAGCAGCCCGAAGAACTCCCCCTTCCGCACCTCGAGGTCGATGCCGTCTAGCGCCTGGACAGAGCCGAACGCCTTCTTCAGCTGTCGAACAGAAACGGCAACCGTCATGGATGCAATGGGCGGGAAATTGCTTGGGGCAAACGGCTTACGCAGTGATCAGGTTGTCGACACCGTAGAGCTTGGCCAGGGCGATCACATTGGCCGGTATGTTCAGGCAATGAATCTTGTGGCCTTTCTTTTCCGCGTCGCGCTGCCATTTGAAAATCAGCGCCAGCGCGGCGGAATCGGCTTCCGTGACACCGGCGAAATCGATGACGGCATCGCCTTCCTGCGGCCAGTGCGCGCGCGCCGCGTCGACGTAGACCGACGCGGTGGCAATGGTCAGCGGACCGGCAAGCGTGAAGCCGGTCGGGGTCGGCTGCATCATCGCCGCCGGCGTAAGGTCGGGCTTCACGATTTGTTCTTGGCGACGAGCGTCTTGATCAGGCCATCGACACCCGAATCGCGGATCACGTTATTGAATTCATCGCGGTAATTGGTCACCAGGCTCACGCCGCCGACTATCACGTCATAGGCCTTCCAGCCGCTGTCGCTTTTTTCCATGCTGTAGTCGATCCCGATCGGTTGGCCGCCGGGCGCCGTGACGGTGGTACGGACCGTGACGTCGGTGTCGGCCGGCTGCATGCGTAGCGGCTTGAAATCCATCACGTCGTTCTGATAATTCGACAGCGCGCCCGAATACGTCCGGATCAGCAAGGTCTTGAATTCGTCGGACAGCGCCTTTTGCTGCGCGGGCGTGGCCTTGCTCCAGTTGCGGCCCATTGCCAGTGCCGTCATCCGCATGAAAGTGAAGTTGCCCGCAATCTTGCCGTCGACCAGGTCGTACAGCTTTTTCTTGTTGCCGCCCTGAATTTCCTTGTCTGCCTTCAATGTCGCCACGACATCGCTGGCGACCCGCTTGATCAGCGCATCCGGGGCTTCCTGGGCGTGAACGGCAAACGCCGTCAGCCCCGCAGTCAACAACATCCACGACAAAAATCTTTTCATGATTCCTCTACGGTTGGTGAAGCCGGTACCAAGGTCAAACGCGACCGGTACCGGCGATGGTCAATTGTCGTCGTCCTTCGGCGGTTTGCCGTCATACACCAGGCTTCGGCGCCGTTGGGTGTACGCGCTACGGATGAAGGTGTACTTGTCGAGCGCAGCGCCTTGCACCAGATCGTCGGTTCCGAGCAGACCGGCCCGGGTGTCCAGCGCGCGCAGCACGACCAATTCATACTCGTTTACGGTAGGCGTAACCTGGTAGACCGGATCGATCAGCCCATGCGCGACCAGACCCGTTGCGTCACGCACATTCGAGCGTCCGAGTATGGGCAATACCAGGTAGGGGCCGGCGCCCAGACCCCACCACCCGAGCGTCTGGCCGAAATCCTCGTTGTACTTTTCGATGTTGGCCTCGGCGGCGATGTCGAAAATTCCGCCCAGACCGAACGTCGAATTCACCAGCACCCGGCCCAGGTCGCTGCCGAACGGTTCCTTCTTGCCCTGAAGCAGATTGTTGATGGCGGAAAAGGCGTCGCTCACATTGCCGAATACATTCGAAACGCCGGTCCGCACCAGCCGCGGCACCACGCTGACGTAGGCCTGCGCGACCGGCCTGACCACGTTGCGGTCCAGCATGTCGTTGACGTTGAATATCACCCGGTTCATGGGCTCCAACGGGTCATAGACTTGCGCCCCCGCAGTGCCGATCACACCTAATGTCAGCAGCGTCGCGGCCGCACCCAGAACCAGATTGCGCTTCATTTCTTGTCGCCTCCTTCGGCCGCCTTGCCGAACATAAACTGGCTCACGAGCTTTTCGAGCACCACCGCGGATTGGGTTTTCGCGATAAGGTCGCCGTCCTTGAGCATCGCCGTGTCGCCGCCCACGTCGAGCCCGACGTACTGCTCGCCGAGCAGCCCTGAGGTCAGAATGGATGCAATCGTGTCCTTGGTAAACTGGTAGACCGGATCGATGCGCAGCGTGGCGATGGCCTCATGCGTCTTCGGATCGAGACGGATCTGCGCAACCCGGCCGATGACCACGCCGGCGCTCTTGACCGGTGCGCGCACCTTGAGCCCGCCGATATTGTCAAACCGGGCATCCAGATGATAGCCCTCGTCGGCCTTGAACGAAGCGAGATTGCCGACCTTCATCGACAAAAAAACGATTGCGCCCAGTCCCAGCGCCACAAAAATGCCGACCCACAGGTCGATGGTCGTGCGATTCATAAACCTGTTCCCCGAAACATGAATACGGTTAGCACAAAATCAAGCGCCAGCACTGCCAGCGCCGACTCCACGACTGTTCGCGTGGTCGCGGACGCCACGCCTTCGGCCGTGGGCGGCGCGTCGTAGCCCTCGAAGACCGCGATCGCCGTGATCGCCGAGCCGCNNAGCCGAATACGAAACTCTTGATGATGCCGTTGACGATGCCCAGCCGGAAATCGATCTGCGCCTGCATCTGCGACCAGAAGGTGCCATTGTCCACGCCTAGCAGCTTGACCGCCACCAGCCAGCCGCCGAACACCCCCATCACGCTGAAGATCGCGGCCAGCATGGGCATGGAAATCACGCCAGCCCAGAAGCGGGGTGCTACGACCCGCGCGAGCGGATTCACCGCCATCATCTCCATCGCCGACA
>PLYG01000100.1 GCA_003153335.1 Betaproteobacteria bacterium
CTGGGCCGGTTGGGGCCTGGCTTGGGGCAGTGGTAAACCAGATGCCCGGCGTCGTGTTGCTGCCGATGTTCCAGAGCAAAGGGCGGGCGCGCACCGTAGCGCAGCAGCCGTTCCAGGCCCGCCTGGTCGGCACCCTCGATACGTACCGAGGCGTCGACCGAGAACCCGCCGCCATGGTCCCACCCGCCCATTGCGGCAGCGTCACGCTGGTCGAGCAGGCCGCGCCGCACGCCGGCGCGCAGCACCTGCTGCCGCACCCGCGCTTGGACCTGGCGCACAGCGGCCGCATCCAGCCCGAGCGCGGGGTGAAAGACGACCCCGGCCGCCCCGTCGGTGGTGCCCGCGGACTCGAATACCCCGTCGAGGATGCAGCAGTGAAAGTGCAGGTGCGCGTTCAGGGACGAGCCGAAGCGGTGGATGAAGGCCACCGCCCTGCGGCGGGCCGCGGCGCTGCAACTGGGACTGTGTGCGCGCAAGCAGTGTGCCACCGCGCGCAGAAAGATACGCAGGACGGCGCCTTGCACGGCCGCGTCACGGTGCAGGAAACAGCGCAGGGGCTTGGGCACTGCGCGCACCCACTGCCGCACCGGCAAAGGCGGCACGACGTGATCGGCCAGATGCGCAGCCGTCTCCACCATGCGCCGGGTGTTGCACGCAGGACATACGCCACGGCCTTTACAGGAGAAGGCGATCAGAAAACGAAGTTTCAGTGCAGGCTAATGCGCGCAGCGCGTTATGCCGGAACTAAAATCGTGCCCGCACGCGGCGCAGTAAGCGCGGGCAAAGCCATGCGCCAGGATGCCGCCTTCGAGATAGCGGCGAAAGGTTCGTTCGACGTGGGCGGGCGGTGGCTCCTCGCATGGCCCTGCAGCGAGTGCCAGCCAGGTCTCGAAGTGGGTCTGGACGGTGCGCTACCATAGCCTCTGTTCGGGACGACGGCGCTGATAGCAGCGGGTACTGGGTGGCGCAGGTTTGACTGCGGCGGACATGAACAACCGTATCCTGGTCGGGTAACCAGGGGCGGATGCTGCATGGCAGCACGGCGTGAGATCACGACCGGCACCTATCTTCGCCGAACCCACCCGAGCAGGCGGGGAGGTGGTGGTGCGGGTGGATTGGCTCGCCAGCAGTCCTGCCGCCACGCTGATAACGGGCCGCTGTTGTATTCAGTCATGTTGCAGTTGCGCTTGGATCGCCAAGGGGATCGCATCGAGCGCATCGAGAAGCGATTGGAACTCACTGCAGCCTAAATTCTTCGAGCTCCTAGGCAGATCGGCACTCCGGATGAACCGAGACAGCCGAGCCCCAGCGGGTTGCAGGCCAGCGGCGCTTGCGCGGGGTCTATACCCAGGCCTTCGATCACCGCCACCGCCGGGTCGGTCATCCACTAACCTGGGTTTACTGGGTAACTACAAGTACAGGACGCCATCCACGAGAGGGAGAATTCGAAAATGAGCAACAACAGTGGCTGGGTTGTGCTGGCCGTTGGAAGTCTTATACTCGCCAGCGTAACATCATGCGCTCCTCAAACCCCAATTACGGACTGCGCCGAACTCGGCAAGGCGCCAGACTAATGACCGTAAAGGTGTATCCCCGGAGATGACAGGCAAGGTTGCGCGTGTGCTGGCGCGACTCGATGTGGCCAAAGCGCCGGAGCAGATGGACTTACCCTGCCTGAAGCTTCACCCCTTGAAAGGTGAACTCAAGGGTTCCTGGTCGGTGTCGGTGCGTGGAAACTGGCGGATCATTTTTCGCTTCGAAGGGACCGATGCTACACAGGTTGATCTCCTCGACTACCACTGAGTAATATTGTGTTTTAGTTGGCATTTAATGGAGTGAGCTATGGCGATGAAAGAACCCCCGCACCCGGGATTGTCGGTACGCCATGACTGTCTCGAACCGCTTGGACTTACGATAACCGAAGGTGCGAACGTGCTCGGCGTGTCGCGCCAGGCCCTCAACAGCCTCGTCAACGAAAAGGCCGGAATCTCGCCAGAAATGGCGATTCGCCTCGACAAGGCGTTCGGCGGTACCGCCGATGCCTGGCTGGCGATGCAGGCAGCCTACGACTTGGTACAGGCCCGCAAGAATGCGGGGAAGATCATGGTCAAGCGCTACGTTGCACGACGTAGCCCAACAGAGCCGCAGCCTGTCTGAACGACCGAACCCAGCCAGCAAGCGATCAAGACGCCGCGAACCTGTCTGACCACGACTACGTGCTCAACCCCTGCTGCTCTATTCGAAACAGTATCGCGTCAACGGGGTCCGGCTGCGCGAAATGAAAATGTGCCTTCTCATAATCTTCGACCAGCTTGGCGAGCAACTCAAGCCGCGCCCCTCCGTCTGAGTCGACGTCGGGATCGTTCGCGGCGAGCCGCGCAACCTCAGCGACGGAATGGCGGTATTGCTCTTCGGTCTTGATGATCCGAGGTTTCATAAGGATAGGCATTTCAACCGCCCGATCCCAAGTATCGGCGGGCGCTGCACCCCCGTCAACTGCGCGTTGGCATTGTCGAGCGTCCGAAAATGCCGCTCTTGCGCCGGCAATGGTCACGGCGGTGAGGAAGGCCCGCGTTGAAGAGCGCGGGCCGGACCCACACCACTTCTTCAGCGATGTGTTCGTCCCGAGGCCGGCCGCGCGCGGTTAATTGGAGTCTGACCCCAATTAGCTCAGACGGGCGCCGGACTCCTTCACGGCCTGTTTCCAGTGCTCGATCTCACTGCGAATGGCGGCCGCGAATTCCGCAGACGACGAGGCCATCACAGCCATGGACTGGCGGTCGAGCTGCTCGCGGATTCCCGGATCGGCAAGCACTTTGACGATGTCGGCGTGCAGCGCCTTCAGCGTTTCGGGCGGCAGGCCCGCGGGCGCGATGAACCCGAAGATTCCTTCATAGCTCAGGCCCTTGATGGTCTCGTCGACACGGCACCTACAACGCGGTCGACTTTCCCTCCAATTCCTCCACCGCCGACTACATCGGAGCGGTGCCCGGCTTCAGCCTGCTCAAGCAAACGGGCCCGGCGGTTGCGGGCCCGTGGTCCTCGTCGACGACGGTGCAGCCAGGCGCCAAGTTCTACTACAAATTCACGCTGGTCAACACCGGCGGCGTGGACCTCAGCCCGGTCAGCGTCACCGACATCATCCCCGCGGTAGACACCCTCGCTGCCGGTTGCGCGTTCAGCGATCCGCTCGCGGTCGGCGCAGCGACGATTTGCGTGACCGGCCCGATCGTCGCCAGCGTGACCCCGGCACCCATCCGAACACCGCAACCGGCCGCGGTACGCCGACCGCCGGGGATGTAACGCCGATCGTCACGCCCGATTCCACCGCCAACTACATCAGTGCGTGCGCCTCGCCGCCGACCATCATCAAGGCATTCGGCGCGGCCAGCGTTCCGCTCGGCGGCTCGACCAGCCTGACGTTCACCATCGCCAACCCCAACGCGAGCAACGCGTTGTCCGGCAACGCGTTCAGCGACACGCTGCCGGCGGGGCTGGTGATCGCGACGCCGAACGGAATCGGCGGCACGGCATCCACCAGCCTTGACGTGCGGCCGGCTGTGATCCCGACGCTTGACGACCTGCCGCTGCTGCTGCTTGCGGCCATGCTGTCCTTCGGAGCGTTCCACGGCGTGCGCAGGCGTAAGAGCTAAGGCACGCAAAATCGTACGTCTCTCGCCTAACGCCCGCGACCGAACACGCTGGCAACTTCGTGTGCGGCCTCAGGCTAACGTCGCGTTCATCGAACTGCTTCGGCTGCGGATGCGGGCCTGTGTTCGACGGCATAGCCCGCTGCGATCCACGCATCCAGTCCACCTTGCAACGGCCGCACGCGCGTGTAGCCCAGCTCAATCAATCTCTTGGCGACGGATGCCGCCGATGCCTCGTTGGGACACGTGCAATAGAAAATGATTTCGCGATCGGTCGGCAACTGTTCGAGCCGTTGATCGACCTCGGCGATATTCATCGTCGACGCGCCGGGAACATAGCGCCGGTCGCCGTCGCGGACCACGGGCGAGCGCACATCGACAACGATAGGTTCTTTGCCGCTGTCCATCAAGTCACGCAATTCGTCCACGGTAATGCGTGCAATGCGCAACATCTTGTAAAAGCGCCGTCGCTCCCACCACTTGAAGGCGATGTATATGGCGAGTAACACGCCCACCGCTTCGATGGCGAGAGCCCCGAACTTTTCCAGGCGCAGAAGCAGCTCGCCAATTTCGGCATGCAAAAGCATTCCCGCACCGATGGCGGCCCCGGCCCAGACGGCCACACCCAGGCTATTGAAAAACAGAAAGGACAACCAGCCGAGCCGCATGGCGCCGGCCAACGGCGGCGCGATGGTGGACAGCCCCGGTATGAATTTCGCCAGCACCAGCGTGAGGCCGCCCCAGCGTTCAAAGCGATATTCCGTCTGCCGCACGCAGGAGTCGGGCGAGAGCGATATGCGGCAAAAGAGGCGCATCACGGCGCGACCGTATAGTCGGCCGGCGACGTACCAAATGGTGTCGGCAATGGCGCTTGCAATGAACGCTACGCCGAACAACGCCCACGCGGAAAAGGTTCCGTCCGCGGCCAGCGCACCGGCAACGATCAATGTGGGGACCGCCGGCACCGGCAGGCCGATTTGCTCGGCCAATACGTTCGTGAATACCAGCGCCAGGCCGTATTGCGCGATGAGTTGAATCATGTGGAATAGCCCGGCACTTTATGACACCCACCGAAGTATAGCGGCAATCAAAGTGCTCGCGCCGCGCGGAACGATCAAGGCATGGCGTTCTGCGCGCCAGAAAAAACGCGGCGATTTCGTCGCCGCGTTCACCGCTGCCTGCCCTACGACGGATTTGGTTACGCCGCCACCGCTTCCTCGATCTGTTCGTGCGCGGAGGCTATCGCGCGTTGCTCGGCGTCCGGTCCCATCGCCAGGCCTTCGGCGTAGACGAACTGCACGTCGATCAGGCCGAGAAACGTGAACACCGTCTTCAGATACGGCACCTGCGTGTCCGCCGGCGTGTTCCGGTACTTGCCGCCCCGCGTCAGCGCTACGTATACCTTCTTGCCCTTGAGCAGGCCTTCGGGGCCCTTTTCCGTGTAACGGAAGGTCACGCCGGCCCGCGAAATGGCATCGATCCAGTTCTTCAATTGCGTCGAGACTCCGAAGTTGTACATCGGCACACCCAACACCACGACATCAGCAGCCTGAATCTCCGCAATCACTGTGTCGTCCAGCGCCACGCGCGCGGCCTGTTTCGGCGTGCGCTGGTTGGCCGGTGTGAACAATGCACCCAGCGCTGCTTCGTCGAGCACCGGGTGCGGCACGCTGCCGAGATCGCGTACGGTCAGCGTCGCGTTGTGGTCCGCGTCGCGCAGGCGCTGGACGATCCGGGAGGCAAGGCGCGTCGAATGGGACGCTTCGCGGCGCGCGCTGGAATTGATTTGCAGGATGTTCATGATTTGCTCCAAAGGGTTGAGTGGTTGATGGAGGTAATATAGTTGTTGCTTGTGCGGCCCGGAAGACCTCAAAATGGATAATATTGTTCCCCCACAGCAACAATAAGCGTTCGGCGCGCCTGGATGCCCGGCGGGATGCCCGGGTTGCCTGCGGGCCGCGTTGAATCGAAAGGTCATACCGTGAACATCGAACCAAATGACCTCCTCCTCTTCGCCCGTGTCGTCGATGAAGGCAGCTTTTCGCGAGCCGCTGAGCGGCTGGGCCTGCCCAAGTCGACGGTCTCGCGCCGGGTGGCCGCCCTGGAAGCGGTGTTGGGGGAAAGGCTCCTGCTGCGCACCACCCGCAAGCTCACGATCACCGACTTCGGACTCGCCGTGCTCGAACACGCGCATCACCTGGTCGAGGATGTTGCCGCTGCGGCCTCACTTGCGCAGAACAGGCAAGTCGAGCCGAGCGGCCGCCTGCGCGTGACGATGCCCAGCGACATGGCCAACGTCATCCTCGCGCCGCTGTTAGGCGAGTTTGTCCTCAAGTACCCGGCGATCATGCTCGAGGTCGACCTTTCCGCGCGCTTCGTCGATCTTATCGGCGAGAACTTCGATGTGGCGATTCGCATGGGGGAATTACGCGACGACGCATCGCTCGCGGCCCGCCGCTTGACCGTGTTCACCGGCAGCCTCTATGCCGCGCCAGGATATCTCGCTCACCGCGGAACCCCATCCGAACCGGAGGCACTGATGGAGCATAACGTGCTGCGCATTCTCGGCCGCACCGGGGACCCGATGCCATGGGTCCTGACCCGCGGTGCCGAACGCTGGGAGGGCATACCGCCAAGCGGCGCGACGGCTAATGCACCGGAGTTACTGATGCGGATGGCGCTTGCGGGCGCGGGAATCACCATAGTCAATGATGACTTCGCGTTGCCATACGTACAACGCGGCGAGTTCGTCCAGGTGCTGCCCGACTGGCGTCCCCCACGAGTCAGCGCGTGGGCGGTGTTCCCGGGCCGGCGGCTGATGCCGGCGCGCACCCGCGTGTTCCTCGACACGCTCGCCGCTAAATTCGCGGGGACGCAGCGTCAGGCCGTTTGAGTCATCCAGAACTGTGGCGCCGGACGAATGCCGGGACTCAGGGAATGGCCTCACGGCATTAATCGGGGTGCAAGCCTGCCCATTTCGATTCTTCTTCTGTTTCTTGTCAGCCTACCTTTGAAGGATAGCCAATGCAAAGGCCCTACGCCGAGTATCCCTGACCGCTTAACCTCGGTCACTGCCAATGTTCACCTTCCACTCCTCGAAAAAATCCGCGCTTCGCCGCTCCCCTGCGCGTAACGGCCAGGCTTGGTCAAGTCCAGACCCAAAATTCCCCGCTCGTTGCGCCGACCACCCAAGCGTACCCAGCGCGCGGCAGCAGTTGCGCCGCACCAGGTGCTACGTTGAGCGAATTCGACGGCCGGTGCAGTGGGGGCGGTGTGGTGCCATGCCGGAGCGTTGCCCGCTTGTGCGGCGGTTGCGGCCGCCCACAGCGGTGGCCCCCGCGCGGGAGCAATGCGCGGGGGCCGAGTCGCTTCGCCCAGGTGCTCCAGAATCTGCCGCACGGTACGCGGTTCGTTGATGAAGGCGATGCGCCGCAGCTCGGCGTGACAGAGCGGGCAGAGCAGCGGGAAGACGTCATAGATGCGCGCCAGCAGCAGGGCCCACCGCTAGCGCGCGGCGGCGCGGTGCGGTGCGGTGGCTCTTCCGGCGTCCCGGCAGGGTCCGTCGGTGGCGGTGCCGGAACGAGCACCGGCGCCAGCGCCGTGACCGCTGCGCGCAAGGGTGCCTGCGGGGCCAGCACACCGTAGTAGCGGTGACGGTGCGTCCGCGGTGGTGGCACCAGTGCGGCAATCCGGTCGATCAGTGCGAGCGGTGTGAGCACCAGGGCGCTGGGCCGGTTGGGGCCTGGCTTGGAGCAGTGGTAAACCAGATGCCGGGCGTCGTGTTGTTGCAGCGGCGAGGTTCGCGCCTGATCCGGGACGCCCTCGATCAGCGCTGGCCAACAGCGCTATGCATCGTTGACCAGCGCCAGCAGCCGCTCGCCAAAACGCCGCAGCTTGTTTTCGCCGATTCCGGAAATGCGACCCAGCGCCGCCAGCGACGACGGCCTGCCTGACGCGATTTCCCGCAGCACCCGGTCGTGCAGGATCACATAGGCCGGCACATTGTCGGCCGCCGCCGTGTCGCGCCGCCAGGCTTTGAGGCGCTCGAACAGCGCCAGCGCCGACCCTGCCAGGCCCTCGACATTGACGCGCGGTTTTTTGTCCCGCTTTGCACCTGAGGTATCCGCAGTCCGGCGCAAGAGTGCCGGCGTCTCCCCGCGTAACACCGGCCGCGCGGCAGTGGTCAGCCGCAGCGTGCCGTAGCCCTCGGTGTCGACTTCGACCCAGCCCAGCGCCACCAATTGCCGGAACAGGCTGCGCCACTCCAGGTCGGTGAGCGCGCGGCCGATTCCAAACACGGAGAGGCCTTCGTGTCCGCGCACCTTCACCGTCGCGTTCGCATTGCCGCGCAGGATGTCGATAATGTACGCCGCGCCGTAGCGTTGCCCGGTCCGGTAGATGGCAGACAACGCCATCCGCACCGGCTCGCTGGCGTCCCAGGTCTCAGGCGGCGACAGGCAGTTGTCGCAATTGCCGCAGCGGTAGTGCGCCACTTGCGGCTCGCCGAAGTAGTTCAGTAACCGCCCGCGGCGGCAGGTCGGCGTTTCGCACAGCCCGAGCAGCGCATCGAGTTTGCCCCGCGCGACGCGCTTGTACTGCTCCTCGGCCTCTCCGGTGTCGATCATCCGCCGCTGCTGCACCACGTCGGACAAGCCGTAGAGCATCCAGGCGTCGGAGTGTTCACCGTCGCGCCCGGCGCGGCCGGTCTCCTGATAGTAGCTTTCGATGCTCTTGGGCAGATCGAGATGCACGACAAAGCGCACGTCCGGTTTGTCGATCCCCATGCCGAAGGCAATGGTCGCGACGATGATCACGCCCTCGTCGCGCAGGAAACGCAGTTGATTCGCGCGCCGATCCGCGGAGTCCATCCCCGCGTGATACGGCAGGGCCTGGAATCCGGATTTCACCAACCAGGCGGCGGTGGCGTCCACCTTCTTCCGCGACAGGCAATAGACGATGCCCGCCTCGCCTTTGCGCTCGGACAGGAACGCGCGCAATTGCCGGTGCTCGTCGTCGCGCTCGGCGATGGTGTAGCGGATGTTGGGACGGTCGAAGCTGGCGACAAATTCGCTGGCCCCGTTCAGATGCAGGCGATCGCGGATCTCCTGCCGCGTCATGGTGTCGGCGGTCGCGGTCAGCGCGACCCGCGGCACCTGCGGGAACCGTTCTGCGAGCACCGATAACTGCAAATATTCGGCCCGGAAATCATGGCCCCATTGCGATACGCAATGCGCCTCGTCGATGGCGAACAGCCCAAGCTTGCCATCGGCGTCGAGCCGGTCGAGCAGGGCGAGAAAGCGCGGGGTCAAGAGGCGCTCCGGCGCCACGTAGAGCAGCTTGATGCTGCCTGTGAGCACTGCGCGCTCGGTCTGGTTCGCTTCGTCAGTGGTCAGCGACGAATTGAGAAACGCCGCCGCGACGCCCAGCTCCTTCAGGGCGTCGACCTGGTCCTGCATCAGGGCGATCAGCGGTGACACGACCAGGCCCACGCCCGGGCGCACCAGCGCCGGAATCTGGTAGCAGATCGATTTACCCCCGCCGGTGGGCATCAACACGATCGCGTCGCCCCCGGCGACCAGGTGCGTGACTATGGCTTCCTGTGGCCCGTGGAACGTGGAATAACCGAACACGGATTGCAGGATCTGGTGCGGGGAGGGCATGAGTGATGCGCAATAACGGGAGCCTGCGAGTCTACCGCAAGCTCTCAGAACGAATGCTCGCCCGAATCAGCGGTAAAATAGACATGATTCGCGATTTTTGGGGGCGTATTCATTTTCTTGCCAATTGTTGTTCCTGATCCCGCCATCCCGGCGGCCCGTACACTGCCTCAGGGCCTGGTTCTCGCCCCGACCGACAGAAAGACAAAGCCGTGACCCGGGGAGTGGGCATACTCGGCGGTACGTTCGATCCTATCCACTACGGTCATTTGCGCATGGCCGATGAAGTCGGCGCGGCGCTGGGGCTGGCCCAGGTGCGCCTGATTCCAGCGGGCAATCCGTATCACCGCCCGGCCGACACTCCGCCGGCGCCCAGGCTGCAACGCCTGGCCATGGCGCGACTCGGCGTGGTCGAATTCCCGCGCTTGACGGTCGATCCGCGAGAAGCGCTGCGGACCACGCCAAACTACACCATCGATACGCTGACCGGCCTGCGCGAGGAATTGGGCTCCACGCCAATCCTGTTGTTGCTGGGCGCGGATACGTTTGCCACCCTGCCCACCTGGAAGCGGTGGCGGGAACTGTTCGGGCTGGCGCACATCGTGGTGGTCGCGCGGCCCGGCTATGAACTGCCCGAGCCTCTTCCGTCCGCGCTGGCGGGTGCACTGGCGGCGCGCCGGACCGACGATCCGGACTTGTTATCCAGGGGCGCCGGACGCATCTATCGGCAGGCGGTCACTCCGCAACCGATTGGCGCAACCCGGATTCGGGAGATGGCGCGTGCGGGCCAGCGGCTGGACGGTATGGTGCCGCCCTCTGTCGCGGAATATATTCAATTCCATTCTCTTTATCGATCGTAGACGATGCGCCTGAACAAATTGCAAAAAGCCGCCGTGGCGGCGCTGGAAGAAATCAAGGGACAGGACATCCTGGTCCTCGATGTGCGCAAACTCACGTCGATGTGCGACTCGATGATCATCGCCAGCGCGCAGTCGACGCGACAGGTGAAAGCCCTGGCCGACAATGTCCGGGATCGCCTCTGCGAAGCGGGCGCCTCGATCATCGGCGTCGAAGGCGAGCAAAGCTCCGAGTGGGTCCTGGTCGACTGTGGCGACATCGTCGTGCACGTCATGCAGCCGGCGGTCCGGGCGCACTACAAGCTCGAGGAACTATGGACGGCGCCGCTGGCGCGCAAGCGCGCGGCAACCACAGGCTCCGTGCCGCTGCATCCGGCGGCGGACGAAAGCGGCGGGGCGAGCGCAGCGTGAGACAATGCGGATCCGGCTGATCGCCGTGGGGCAGCGTTTGCAGCCGTGGGTTGACGCCGGATGTGAGGAGTATGTGAAACGATTGCCCCGTGAATGGAATTTCGAACTCGTCGCCCTCAAGGCGGCGGCCCGGACCGAGGGCAAACCAGCGGCCGCGGCGATGCAGGCCGAAGCCAGGGCGGTCGCCGGGGCCATTGCGGCGGGATCGTGCCGGGTCATGCTGGACGAAAGGGGCGAACAGTTGACGACTACGCAATTGGCTGGGCGGTTGACGCGCTGGCAGCGCGATGGCCGTGACGTTGCGCTGATCATCGGCGGCGCGGATGGGCTTGATCCGGAACTCAGGAAGACCGCGGATGAGACGCTGGCGTTGTCGCAGCTAACTCTTCCGCACGGACTTGCCCGGCTGCTGCTGGTTGAACAACTGTACCGGGCGGCGAGCGTATTACAGGGACATCCCTATCATCGGGTCTAGCTGGGGCCAGCGTTCCCCCGGCCGTACTCGACGGGTTTTCCGGTTAGCAGTCTGTTGAAAAGCGTAGCGAGGATGGCCAGCTGCAAGGCGCACGGCGCGCAGAAACCGCAGCGTACTTAGGCGTACGTGAGGATTTCGAGCACCGTGCAACACCGCAGATGGCCACCGCAGTAGCTTTTCAACAGACTGTTAGATGGATTTACCCCTATGCGATCGATCAACTTGGCAACGACTTCCTGGCCAGCTCCGGCGTGGAAACCTCCGCCGTCCGATCAAAGAGCGGTTGTATACTTCCCCGCTATGCGTTGGCGAGTTTATTTTGCTCTGATCAAACAGGCGGGTCGGGCATGGATCAAGGACGATGCGTCCAGCATGGGCGCCGCACTCGCCTTTTACAGCGCGTTTTCGATCGCGCCGCTGCTGATAATTGTGATTGGGGTAGCCGGCGCCGTCTATGGCGTGGACGTTGCGCGAGGCGCCGTCGAGGCGCAGCTCACCGATCTGATGGGGCCGACGGCGGCTGCCGCAATTCAGGCGTTGCTGGTGGGCGCACATGGAAAATCCACCGGCGTCATTGCCAGCCTGATCGGTGTGGTGACGCTGCTGATTGGCGCGACCACGGTCCTGGTCGAACTGCAGTCCGATCTCGACCGTATCTGGAGCGCTCCGCCACGCAAGGGCCATGGCGCAGTGACATTGCTGCGCTCTCACGTCACATCGCTGGGACTGATTCTCGGCATCGGCTTTCTGCTGCTGGTCTCGCTGGTGTTGACCGGGGCGCTCGCGCTGTTCGGCAAAAACTGGGGCTCCATTTATCCCGGTGTTGCCACGGCGCTTTATGTTCTGAATTTTCTGTTGTCGTTGGCGGTGGTCACAGCGCTCATCGCCATGCTCTATAAATGGCTACCCAACGTCGCCATCGCGTGGCGCGACGTTGGGATCGGCGCGCTGACCACGGCGCTGCTGTTTATCGCCGGGCAGACGGCGATCGGCTTTTATCTGACCCGCAGCGCGATGGGCTCCGCCTATGGAGCCGCGGGGGCGATGGTGGTGTTGTTGACATGGCTGTACTACTCCGCCCAGATCTTTCTTTTTGGCGCGGAATTCACGCAGGCCTACGCCAACCGGTGCGCGGCAATTGGCATGGATTGCCTGAGCAAGGACGGCGCCTCGGCAGTCGATCGGGAAGAATCGTTACCGGCGACTTTGGTGGCGCGCAACGCGCGAGGAGAGCGGGTGCAACGCGGTTGAGTTCACGTCGGGCCGTAACCGCAGAGCAGCAGCACGGGCGCGATCACCCCGCCCGCCGCCACGGCGCCCAGCAGCGAGCGCAGGTCGCGGATGGTCAGCGGCATTTCGCGGGCGGCCGGCGCGCCATCCGCGGCATGCCGCAGCAGGCGCACGATCAGCAAACCCAGCCCGCTGCCCAAGTACAGCAGCCCCGCCAATCCGACTGGCGGCAATTCGCCCAGCAACAATTTCGCCAACGGCGTGCTCACACCAAAGAGCGCCGCGGCGCCGAGCGCCAGAAAGACGTGCTTTTGCAGCTGGAGATCGATCATGGCTGGTAGTGGTCGGGGTGCGCGCAATGCGATTATCCGCGATCCGCGTCTTGATGGTCCATCAGGGTCCCTGAAAACTCACCAGCCGGGGTACCATAGAAGCCTGGATTATCGACCCAATCATGAAATACAAAGACTATTACAGCATCCTCGGCGTGGAGCGCAGCGCCGATGCCGATGCGATCAAAAAGGCGTATCGCAAACTTGCCCACAAGTATCATCCCGACGTCTCCAAGGATCCGGAGGGCGAGGAGAAGTTCAAGGAAATTGCCGAAGCGTATGAAACGCTCAAGGATCCGGAAAAGCGCGCCGCCTACGACCAGCTCGGCACGCAACGCCCCGGGCAAGACTTTCAGCCGCCGCCGGGCTGGGAAACACAATTCGGCGGTTCGGGCATGTCGTTCGACAATATCGATCTGGCGGATCTGTTCGCGGGGCTTGCCGGTGCGTCGCGGCGCGGGGCTCGACAGCGTCCCGATATGCCGATTCCCGGGCAGGACTACGAAGTCACTGCGCACATTACGCTGGAGGACGCCTATCAGGGCACGCTGGTGGATCTGAGCCTGACCGTGCCCGAATACGATGATCAAGGCCGCGTGCGCCGGGTGCAGCGTGAATTCAAGGCGCGCATCCCCAAGGGCGCCACCGATGGCCAGCGTCTGCGCTTGGCCGGTCAGGGCGGCAAGGGACTCAACGGCGGACGCAACGGCGATCTGTATCTGAACATTGCGCTGCATCCACACCCGCTGTTCCGCGCGAACGGCCACGACCTTTATCTCGATTTGCCGTTGACCCCCTGGGAGGCCGCGCTGGGCGCCACAGTCACGGTGCCGACGCTGGGCGGGCCGGTCAGTCTCAAGGTGCCGCCGGGAACTTCGGCCGGACGCAAGCTGCGTATGATGAAGCGCGGGCTGCCCAAACCCAGCTCCGGCGCCGGCGACCTGTTTGCGATCGTCCAGATCGCGGTGCCGACCGTACTCAGTGAACGCGAACGTTCGCTGTTCAAGGAGCTGGCCAGCAACTCGATTTTCAATCCGCGCGGTCATTTCGAACAGGAGCTAAAGCATGGAAATTGAGCGCATCGACGCCGTGTGGCTGGAGAAGCAGGGCGAAATATCAGTCGCAGGCCTAGCGGAATTGTCGGGACTGTCGGAGGCGGACCTGCGCGAACTCGTCGAATACGGTGCGCTGGTCCCGATCAACCCGGACGACGGCGAGTGGATGTTTGCAGGACATTGCGTAGTCACCGTGCAAATCGCCAGTCGTCTGCGCCGTGACTTCGAACTCGATGCGCAGGCGCTGGCGCTGGCCCTGTCGCTGATCGGTCGCATTCACCAACTGGAAGCAGAGCTGCGGCAACTGCGGGTGCTGATACCGCATCGATCGTCCTGAACTCGCGTAGGCGCCCGCTGCAGCATGGCGCGTCCGGGGACACCCCCGGCACTGCGGTGAACCTGTGGGTTCGCAGGAATACTTCTTGAGTAATGTTTGTTACCGCACAGACATGGCCGTCGGCGCCGCGCATACTCATTGCGTGCGTGTGGGAATTGGCGTGGATACGGCAGGCTGCGCAAGTGGTTTGGTCGTGCGTCGTCGTCATCATCCCCTATCGCAACGCGGGGTTTCCCGTGGGTCAAGACATTGTCGTTGAATGCATTACCCGACCTCCCGGACAATGCCGAGGTAACTCCTTCTCGCGTTGTTCTTTGTTCCCGATCAGATCCTCCTAAGGCTGATCGGGATTTTTTTTGTTATAGGATGGTGGAGCCAATCGACGAGGCCCGTCGTGGCAGACGCCGAATCACTGCAAAAAAAGGATTTCCATCATGGCCGTGAACACGAAAAAAATTGAAAAGCTGATCCATCAGCTATTGCTCGAAATCGGCGAAGACCCGACCCGCGAAGGATTGCTCAAGACCCCGCAGCGGGTCGCCAAGGCAATGGAGTTCCTCACTTCGGGTTACAAAACTGACCTGCACAAGTTGATCAATGATGCGATATTCACGCAGGAGACCAACAGCATGGTCATTGTGAAAAACATCGAGGTCTACAGCATGTGCGAGCACCATATGCTGCCGTTTTTCGGCCGTTGCCATATCGGCTACATCCCCGATGGCCGGGTGTTCGGCGTCAGCAAGCTCGCGCGCCTGGTCGACATGTATGCGCGGCGATTGCAGTTACAGGAACGGCTCACCGAGCAGATTTCACAGGCGATCATGGATTCGATCGGTGCCAGGGGCGTAGGCGTGATGATTGAAGCGCGCCACCTTTGCATGATGATGCGCGGTGTCGAAAAACAGAATTCGGTAATGATCACTTCGTCGGTCGTGGGAGCGTTTCGCGAGTCCACTGCGACCCGGGAGGAGTTCCTCGCCCTGATCGGCAGTCGTCCCGCCTAGTGGCCCCTGCAATACCCAGAACGATCGCATTTGACAGGCCTTGGCTGAAGCGAAGGCCATGTGATTTGCTCCGACAGTCGCTGCGGGCGACGCACGCATTCAGTCCACCGCGTAAGGCGATCTGCAGCGCTTGGATGAACAATTCAGCGCCATCCTCGCAGTCAACCGGACCAGATGGTCGGTCGCCAAATCGGCCGCAGCACGACCATTCAATGTACGTCACCGCACAGACTGGGCGGCGACTCTGGCGTAACTTGCATTGGAGGTTGGGATGGAGGGTTGGCCACTGACGCCCCAACGTTCGATGCTCTTGGTAACAACTCAAATTCGCGCAGCAAGTGTATTGATGTATTGATTTCTTGTGTGCTGTGCTCTTGCCCGCGGTACCAAAACGTTCTCCAATCAGGAACAGCCATGCAGAACAAATATCTTCGAAGTCGACTTGTCGCGCTGATTCTGGGTGTCGTTGCGCTTGCTTTGACCGGATGGGCTATGGCTGATCCACCGACGCGCGTCGCCCGCCTGGGCTATATCAGCGGCGAGGTGAGCTTTTCTCCAGCCGGCGAAAATGAGTGGGTACACGGCGCCATCAACCGGCCGCTGACCGCCGGCGACCGGCTTTGGGTCGCGCCCGGCGCGCGCGCTGAACTGCAGATTGGCGTCGCCGCTGTGCGCATGAGCGGCAGCACCAGCGTAACGTTGCTCAATCTTGACGACCGCGTGACGCAAATCGAGTTGGCGCAAGGCGAGCTGAACATCCGCGTGCGGCGCCTGGGCTCGAATCAGGCGTTTGAAATCGATACGCCCAATCTTGCCTTTTCGCTGCGCCGGCCCGGCGACTACCGGATCGAAGTGGATCCTGCCGACGACGTGACGACGGTACTTGTGCGCGATGGCCAAGCTGAGGTGTACAGCGAAGGCGCGGCGTACACGATCGGTTCGCGGCAATCGTACAGCTACTATGGAACGGGACTGCGCGACTATGAATATATCGACCGGCCGCGCGTTGATGAATTCGACCGTTGGTCAATTGATCGCGATCGCCGCGCCGAGAGATCGGTTTCGCTGCGTTACGTTTCGCCCGATGTGATCGGCTATGAGGACCTGGACGCGAACGGTACGTGGCGCACGGTCGCAGGCTACGGCAACGTGTGGGTTCCGAGCCGGGTCGACGCAGGGTGGGCCCCGTACAGGGATGGTCACTGGGCCTGGGTCGAGCCATGGGGCTGGACCTGGGTCGATGAAGCACCGTGGGGTTTTGCCGTGTCGCACTATGGACGCTGGGCCAACATGAGCGGAACCTGGGGCTGGGTGCCCGGTCCGGTTCGCCAGCAGGCGGTTTATGCGCCCGCGCTGGTCGCGTTCGTCGGCGGCAGCAATTTCCGGCTTTCAATCTCGAGCGGCAATGTCTTGGGCGTCGCGTGGTTTCCGCTCGCGCCCCGTGACGTATACCGTCCATCGTATGCCGTAAGCCGCGATTATTTCACGCGGGTCAATACCAGCAACACGGTCATCAACACTACCAATATAACGACCGTGTACAACAACAACTCGACCAATATTACTTACATAAATCAGCAGGTGCCCGGAGCGATTGTTGCGGTGCCTACAACCGCCTTTGTGCAGTCGCAGCCGGTGTCGCGCGCCGCGGTGCGGTTGAACGCCGCGCAGATCGTCAACGCGCCTGTCTCGTCGGTCGCTGCAATCGCTCCGGTTCAGCGCAGCGTAATCGGCCCCACGGCGCCTATGGCCAAGCCGGCCATGAATCGGGTCGAGCGGCCCGTTGTCGCGCGGACCGCACCGCCGCCTCCTCCGGTCGCCTTTGCGGCCAGGGAATCCGCACTGGCGGCG
>PLYG01000377.1 GCA_003153335.1 Betaproteobacteria bacterium
CGTGTATTCCGGGTCCATGCCGTTGCTGAAGAAGAACGACAGATTCTGCGCGAAATCGTCGATGTGCATGCCGCGCGCCAGATAGGCTTCGACATAGGTGAAGCCGTTGGCCAGCGTGAACGCCAGCTGGCTGATCGGGTTCGCGCCCGCTTCGGCGATGTGATAGCCGCTGATCGACACCGAGTAGAAATTGCGCACCTTGTTGTGGACGAAATATTCCTGGATGTCGCCCATCACCTTGAGCGAGAACTCGGTGGAAAAGATGCAGGTGTTCTGTCCCTGGTCCTCCTTCAGGATGTCGGCCTGCACGGTGCCGCGCACGTTTTCCAGCGTCCACGCGCGGATCTTGTGGACCTCGTCGTCGGTCGGATCGCGGCCGTTGTCCTGTTTGAACTTATCGATTTGCTGATCGATTGCGGTGTTCATGAAAAACGCGAGTATTGTGGGCGCCGGGCCGTTGATGGTCATCGACACCGACGTCGTGGGACCGACCAGATCGAACCCGGAATACAGCACCTTCATGTCGTCCAGCGTCGCGATCGACACGCCGGAATTGCCCACCTTGCCGTAGATGTCGGGCCGGAGGTCGGGGTCGTTACCGTAGAGCGTGACCGAGTCGAACGCGGTCGACAACCGCTTGGCCGGCATGCCCTCCGACACGCGCTTGAAGCGCCGGTTGGTGCGGAACGCATCGCCCTCGCCGGCGAACATCCGGGTCGGTTCCTCGTTCTCGCGCTTGAACGCAAACACACCGGCCGTGTACGGAAAGCTTCCGGGAACATTTTCCTTCAGCTGCCATTTCAGGATTTCGCCCTCGTCCTCGAAACGGGGAAGTACGACCTTGGGAATCCGGGTGCCGGAAAGCGTGGTTGTGGTGAGCTGCGTGCGCAATTCCTTGTCGCGGATTTTCACCACGTATTCGTCACGGGAATACGCTTCGACGGTCTTCGGCCACATGGCGAGGAGCTTTTTGCACCGCGCATCCAGCAGCGCATCGCATTCGGTCAACCTGGAACTGAAGCGCGTCTCCAGAAACTGCTCCATGCTTGCTGTCGCCGGATCGGATTGGACGATTTCCGCGGGCTTCGGCGCGAGCATCCGCTTCGCTTCGCGCAATTGCTGCCGCCCGCGGGCGAGCCGGCTTTGCTTCAACGCCCAAGCGTGATACCCGCGCATGATCTCCGCAATTTCCGCCAGATAGCGGATGCGCGCCGAAGGCACGATTACATGCTTGGCGCTCGAGGCTTTGATCTTGACCGGCGGCAGCTTGCTTGCGGCGAGTTCGAGACCGCGGCTGGCCAGCCCCGCCCTGACGGCCTGATAGAGGGCAGTGACGCCGTCGTCGTTGAAGCGCGCGGCGATAGTGCCGAACACCGGCATCTCGCCGGGGCTCTTTTGCCACTGTTCGCGATTGCGCTGGTATTGTTTGCTCACGTCGCGCAGCGCATCCTTCGCACCCTTGCGGTCGAACTTGTTGATCGCGACAAAATCCGCGAAATCGAGCATGTCGATTTTTTCCAGTTGCGAAGCGGCGCCGAATTCGGGCGTCATCACATAGAGCGACAGGTCGACCAGCGGAACGATCGCCGCATCGCCCTGGCCGATGCCCGAGGTCTCGATGACAATCAGGTCGAAGCCGGCAACGCGGCAGGCAGCGATCACGTCAGGCAGCGCCTTGGAGATTTCCGAGCCGGTGTCGCGCGTGGCCAGCGAGCGCATATAGATGTTCGCGTGATGAATCGCATTCATCCGGATCCTGTCCCCCAGCAGCGCGCCGCCGGACTTGCGCCGCGAGGGATCGATCGAAATGATCGCGATCCTGAGCTTGTCGTCCTGATCAAGGCGGAAGCGGCGTATCAGTTCGTCGGAGAGCGATGATTTGCCGGCGCCGCCGGTGCCGGTGATGCCCAGCGAAGGAACCTTGGTTTTCGCGGCACGCGCGTGCAGATCTTTCCGTACTGCGGCAGGGAGCGCGTCAGCTTCGAGCGCGGTGATCAGCCGGGCCAGCGCCACCAGCCTGTGCGGCAAGTCGCCGGTCGTGACCTGGTCCAGGGTCGGAACGTCTTGCCGGGCCAGATCGACATCGCAGGCCGCGACGATTTCGTTGATCATTCCCTGCAGCCCCAGCTTGGCCCCATCCTCCGGCGTAAAAATGCGCGTTACGCCGTAGTCGTGAAGTTCCTTGATTTCGGACGGGACGATCACCCCGCCGCCGCCGCCGAAGACCTTGATGTGGGCGCCGCCGTTCTCGCGCAGCAAATCGATCATGTACTTGAAGAACTCGACGTGGCCGCCCTGGTAGGACGAAATGGCGATGCCGTGCGCATCTTCCTGCAGCGCGCAGTCGACGATTTCCGTGACCGAACGATTGTGGCCGAGATGGATCACTTCGCAGCCGCTGGACTGGAGAATCCGCCGCATGATGTTGATCGACGCGTCGTGGCCATCGAACAGGCTGGCCGCCGTGACAAAGCGCACCTTGTTGGCGGGTTTGTAGACGAGCGGTTTCGAGTCGCTGAGGTTGGTCATGGCCGGCTCCGGGATTTCGGACAAGTTTACGCCGCAAAGAGGCGTGTAATCGCGCCTCGCGAAAACCGCAGCTTAATTTACGCTTACGTAAACGTCAATGGACCCGCGCGGGCCGGGGCCTTGGCCGCAGGGCATGCCTTGATTTTCTTTGCCGGTGCAGTGCTCATGCTGTTTCCTCCAGATCGAATGGCCCCGGATGCCCTGCAAACAGGCGCTCGACTATGGCGGTTTCCCGTCTGGCAACGGTAGCAAGAAATTCCTCCGCTCCGCGCATTTGCCTGAAGGCCGCATAACCGCCTTCGAGAAACTCCTGCAGTTTCTCCAGCCCTGCTGCCCGGGCCGGGGCCCGCATCAACTTCAGCGTCGTGCCGATCAGCGGCCAGCGCGTCGTCCGGTCCAACGCGCCGCCAATCTGATTTACGCAACGGACCTGTTGCTGGCGCTCATCCCGCTCTCCACAGGCGCGAAACGCCTCGCCGTAGGAAATCAGGTCCAGCGGACGATTGCCGAGGTGGCGCGCAAGCTCGGTATCGAACCGTTCCGAGAGCGCTTCGAATGCCAACGCATCGCGGATGGTTTGCAGCGCGACAGCCGGAAGCAGTTTGATCATCAATGGCAACACCCGCACCACGTCGGCATCGCGCGCCGTCATGTCCACGTCGCCATAAAGCTCGCGCAAAAAGAACTCGACAGCAGGGTGGTAGCGAGGATTACGGGAAAGATCGGCATAGGTACGCGCGAAGCGCTGATTCTGCCAGATGCGCACGGCTCGCTTTGCGGCAGCAGTTTCGGGATGCGGCGCACGTGCGGCCACCAGCTCCGCCATGGTCACTCGAAGACTGGCCGCGAGGCCGGCATTGTCGGTTTCCTGCTGCATTTAGAAGTTTCGTTCTAGGCGCGCCGGAGCACCCTTCCATTAGAATGGGCTGATTATGCAACGACTTGCCGCCGACGCGAACACGTTTGCAAGCGATGAGGACGCAATGCGCAATAAATTTGATCGACTAAGAGAAGCGGCGGGGCGTGATCCTTGCCCGCCGTGGGGCGTGCGTAAACGCCGCCTGGAAGCGCTTTACACACTGTTGCACGACCATGGCGGCCGGTTGGCCGAGACGATATCGGCCGACTTCGGGCATCGCTCGCCGCAGGAAACGCAACTGCTCGAATTGTTCCCCAGCCTTGAGGCCGTGCGTCATGCGCTACGTCATGGCGCTGCATGGATGCACGACGAACGGCGCGCGACTTCGTTGTGGTTCCTTCCTGGATCGTCGAAAATCGTTTACCAACCGCTTGGCGTAGTGGGCATCATCGCGCCCTGGAACTATCCGCTTTACCTGGCCGCCGGTCCGCTGGTCGCGGCGCTTGCCGCTGGCAACCGCGCGATGCTCAAGCTCTCCGAGTTCACGCCGCGGACTGCGGAATTGTTCGACGAACTGGTCCGCAAGACTTTTGCCGACGATGAAGTCGTGGTCGTCACCGGCGACGCGGCGCTCGCTGCGGAGTTCTCGCGCCTTCCATTCGACCATTTGCTGTTTACCGGATCGACCGCAGTGGGGCGCTATGTCATGCATGCCGCGGCGGAGAATCTGACGCCGGTCACACTTGAATTGGGCGGCAAGTCGCCGACAATTGTCGGGCACGACGCCGATCTCGCGCAGGCCGCCGAGCGCATTGTTTTGGGCAAGATGTTCAATGCTGGGCAAACCTGCATCGCCCCGGACTACGCGCTGGTTCCTGAGGATAGCGTCGAGGCCTTTGTCGCGGAGGCCAAAGCCGTTGTTGGACGCCTTTATCCGGACCTGCCGTCGACCCCGGATTATTCAGCGATCATCAACGCCCGGCATTTTGCCCGCCTGATCGACTACGCGGAGGACGCAAAAGCGCTGGGCGCGGAGTTGATTCCGCTGTCGAATGCCGCCCCCGATCAGCAGACGCGGCGCATGCCGCCGATCGCCCTGCTGTGTGTGACTGACGCGATGCGCGTCATGCAGGACGAAATTTTCGGGCCGTTGCTGCCCATCGTTCCTTATCGCGCGCTTGATGATGCGATTCGTTACGTCGCTGCGCGGCCCCGGCCGCTGGCACTGTATTACTTCGGCCGCGACAACGGCGACATCGATCGCGTGCTGCGCGAAACGCATTCGGGCGGCGTGACGGTCAACGACGTCATTCTGCATATTGCCCAGGATGACCTGCCCTTCGGCGGCATCGGACCCTCGGGCATGGGTCACTACCATGGACGCGACGGCTTTCTCGCCTTCTCCAAAGCGAAGGGCGTGTTTCGCCAGGCCCGGTTGAACGGCATGGAATTGTTCAACCCACCTTATGGGCGACGCTTTGCCCGCTTGATTCGGCTGCTCCTTCGATGAATCGCCGGCAATTCCTCAAAGGCGGGCTGGTCGGCGGCGCTGTGCTGGCCGCCGGTGGCGCATGGGTGGTGTGGCGCGACGTGCGCGACGCCGATGCGAGTTCTCCACCGCGCGACCGGATCGCAGAAATACTGAGCGGCATCGCGCCGGTGCTGCTTGCGGGCGCGTTGCCCGCGGATGCGACGCAACGCAGCAGCGCCCTCGCCAGCGTGACCGTTGGGGTAAAAGAAGTCATCGCCGCCTTCCCTCCCGCCGTCCGGAGTGAAGTGAACGACCTATTCCGCCTGCTCGACATTCGCATCGCACGCCGTCTGCTCACGGGAATCTCGACCACGTGGCGTGACGCCGATCCGTCCGACGTGAAAGCGTTTCTGGAACGCTGGCGGTGGAGCCGGATCGCGCTATTGCAAACCGGATACTTCGCGCTGCACGACCTGGTACTGGGTGCGTGGTACGCCAACGAATCGGCCTGGGCCCAACTGGGGTACACCGGGCCGCCCAACGTGGAATGACCTATGTTGCGTGATCCCGTACAAGAAGGGCTGGCGCGCGGGTGGCGCGTCATCGACGCGGCAACGCTCGAACGCAGCCAGACGTTCGAGGCCGACGTATGCATCGTCGGCACGGGCGCTGGGGGCGGCGTCACTGCCGAGATTCTGACCAAGGCTGGATTTAAAGTCATTCTGGTTGAAGAAGGTCCGCTCAAGTCGTCGCGCGACTTTCGCATGAAGGAGGCCGACGCGTATCCGCAGCTTTATCAGGAATCCGCCGCGCGCAAGACCAGGGACAAAGCGATCACGATTCTGCAGGGCCGTTGCGTCGGAGGCTCGACCACGGTCAACTGGACGTCGAGCTTTCGCACGCCGGCGACCACTCTCGCGCATTGGCGCAACAAACAGGGGCTGGCCGAATATACGTCCGACGCATTGTGGCCATGGTTCGAGGCCATGGAAACGAAGTTGTCCATCGCACCATGGCCATTTCCACCGAACCGGAACAACGCGCTGCTGGCCATGGGCGCGGAGAAGCTCGGCATTCCATCAGCGGCCGTCCGTCGCAACGTAAAGGGTTGCTCGAACATTGGCTACTGCGGAATGGGCTGTCCGACCAATGCCAAGCAGTCGATGCTGGTAACCACCATACCCGCAGCGCTGGATGAGGGTGCGACGTTGCTCGTCAATGCGCAGGCAGTGCGTCTGGTCGGCGCCGACGCCGCGGGGAGTCGCGGACCGGCGCATCTCGAAGTGGCACCCCGGCCCGTTTCCGGAACTACCGGGCCACGCGCGAGGCACCGAATTCAAGCCAAGCACTTTGTTCTTGCCGCCGGCGCTATCGGTTCGCCGGCCCTGCTGTTGCGTTCGCAGGCGCCCGATCCGCACAGCATGCTCGGGCGGCGCACGTTTCTGCATCCCACCGTGATCTCCGCCGCGCTGATGTCCGATCCGGTGAACGCCCATGCAGGAGCGCCGCAAACCATCTACTCCGATCACTTTCTGGATTCGGTGGCTGTCGACGGACCGATGGGTTTCAAGCTGGAAGCGCCGCCCTTACATCCGGTGATTTTTGCCACGACGATGTCGGGCTATGGCGAACAACATGCTGCGTTGATGCGCGAGTTCAACAACACGCATGTCTTGCTGGCATTGTTGCGCGATGGCTTTCATGCGGAGAGCCAGGGCGGGCGCGTCATGCTGCGCGACGATGGTTCGCCGGTGCTCGACTATCCGCTCAATGACTTCCTGTTCGACGGCGTGCGCCGTGCGTATCTGGCAATGGCGGAGATGCAGTTCGCTGCCGGCGCGAAGCACGTCCTGCCGATTCACGAGCAAGCAGCGCCGTATACGACATGGCAGCAGGCCAGGCAGGCCATCACCGGGTTGCCGCTGCAGCCGCTGTCGACCCGAGTGGTCAGTGCGCATGTGATGGGCGGCTGCGCGATGAGCAACGATCCGCGCAATGGCGTCGTCAACAACGATGGCAGACACCATCAGTGGTCCGCTGTCTCGGTGCTGGACGGTTCGCTGTTCCCGACCAGCATAGGCGCGAATCCGCAGTTGTCCATTTACGCCATTGCCGCGCGGTTGGCGAGCAAGCTTGCGTTGGATTTGACCGGCAGACAAGCGCCTGCCATGATCTAGCCATGGTCGGTTGGCATCTGTTGCTGTTGCTCGTGATTGAAGTCGCGCTGTATGGCGCGGCCGGTCGGCACATGCAGGTCGCGTACGGCTGGAGCGTTCCTTGCTCCATTGCGCTGGCAGTGGCGATTTATGTCAGCGTGCGGGTTGTTCTGGTTGCTGCCGAGTTCGTGCTCGCACGCTGGAAGGGCGCCCCGATAGCCGCCGCATTGCGGGTGCCACCTTCGCGCCTGATCGCCATGTATTGGCGCGAGCTCGGCGGCTGGCTGTTGATGTTCACGTTCGTTTTGCCATTCGTCTTGTCGCGGCGTTCCGTGCTCGACCGGGCCGCAGGTACACCTTCGGACAAACTGCCGGTGCTTCTGGTTCATGGCCTCGCCTGCAATCGGGGCAACTGGTTCTGGTTCCGGCGGCAGCTCGAACAGCGCGGCTATTGCGTGTACACAGTCGACTGCACGCCGCCGTTCACACAAATCGCCAACTACGCGCCGCAGATTGCACGGGCCGTTGACGAGATTCTCGAGGCGACTGGCACCAAACGGCTGGTGCTGATCGGCCACAGCATGGGCGGGCTGGTTTCCCGCGCGTATCTCGATCAATTCGGCGCCGACAAAGTCGCGCACGTGATCACGCTGGGGACGCCGCACCTGGGGACCTGGATGGCAAAACTGGGCGTGGGTCCGAACGTGCGCAACATGGGCGAGGACAGTTCCTGGCTGGCCGGATTGCGCGAACGCGAAGCCGCACGGTCAGCGCATCCTTACGCGAACTTCACCTGCGTCTACACCTATCACGACAATCTGGTCACGCCGCAAACCAATGCCGCGCTGCCGGGCGCCGAACCTATCGCCCTTTCGGGAATTGGGCACGTGTCGCTGGTGTTGTCGGGTGGCGTCGTCAGGCATGTGCTGGGCGTGATGGAGCGCTTGCGCAACGCCGATTGACCCTGAAGATACGACGCGCCGCGCCTCTTGTCGCAAGGCGGCGCGTTGGCTCAAAAGTGAACGCCGCGCAGCAACTGCTGGAACGCGATCTGGTCGGGCGTGTGTTCCGGCACCTTTTCACCGTCCTTCTTACCCTTGGCCGCATCCGAATCCGGGAACATCCGGAACGAAGTGTTCATTATGATTTGCGCGACGCGCGGCATCAGTGCGTGCAGCACTTCGCCAAAAGTCCCCAACCGGGTGGCGATACGGACCGGCTTGTAGACAATCGCCTGCACAATCAGATCGGCAGCTTCCTCCGGCGCGAGCGTCGGCACGTTCTGGTAGATCCTGGTCGGCGCGATCATCGGCGTTCTGACCAGCGGCATGTTGATGGTCGTGAAGTTGATGCCCACATCGGCAAATTCGGATGCCGCGCAGCGAGCGAAGGCGTCGAGCGCCGCTTTTGAGGCCACATAGGCCGAAAAGCGCGGCGCATTGGTGAGCACGCCGATGGACGAAATGTTGATGACATGGCCGGACTTCTTCTTCTGCATTGCGGGCAGCAGCGACAACGTGAGCCGCAGGGCGCCAAAGTAATTGACCGACATCGTCCGTTCGAAATCATGCATGCGGTCATACGAATTCTCTACGGCACGACGGATCGAACGCCCCGCGTTGTTGACCAGGATATCGACGCCGCCGTGATTCGCCATCACTTGCGCAACCAGTTGCTCGCACTGCGCCGGATCGGACACGTCGGCGGAATACGTGTGGACCAGATTGCCTTCCGCCGCGATCGCGCTTTTCGCCTTGGCCAGCTTGTCGGCTTCGCGCGCGACGATGATCGTCACCGCGCCTGCGGCAGCGACCTTGTGCGCCGCGGCCAGCCCGATCCCCGACGAACCACCGGTGATCAGCACCACCTTGCCCTTGACCTGGCCTTTGAGCGAGCGGTCGATGAACAGGTCGGGATCAAGATTGCGCTCCCAGTAATCCCACAGCCGGTACGCGTACGATTCCAGCCGCGGCACCACGATGTCAGTGCCCTTCAGTGCGGCCTGCGCTTCACGGCAATCGAAACGCGTCGGATAGTTGACGAACTGCATGATGTCGGGCGGCAGGCCCAGGTCCTGCAGGATCGCATTGCGAATTCGCCGCACCGGGGTAAGCGCCATCATCCCTTTCTTCAGGCTGCGGGGAATGAACCCGAACAGCGCCGCATTGATGCGCATGGTGAATGCCGGAGCGTGAGCGGCATTGGCAAACGTGTTCAGCACGTCGCCCACGCGCATCGGATTCGGGTCGACCAGATGGAAGGTCTTGCCGTCGTGGCCCTTCTGATGGGCGATGTGATCGATGGCATTGACGACGAAGTCGACGGGCACGATATTGATCCGCCCGCCTTCGATCCCGATGGCCGGCATCCATGGCGGCAGCAGTTGCCGCATCCGCTGGATCAACTTGAAAAAATAATAGGGCCCGTCGATCTTGTCCATTTCACCGGTCTTGCTGTCGCCGACGACCAGCCCTGGACGATAAACGCGCCATGGAATGCGGGATTCCTTCCGAACGATTTTTTCGGAATCGTGCTTGGTCTGAAAATACGGGTGGTCCACGTTCTCGGCTTCATCGAACATGTCTTCGCGAAACACGCCTTCGTACATCCCGGCCGCGGCAATCGAGCTGATATGCTCGAAGCAGCCCGCGCCGATCGCGTTGGCCAGCGCGACCGCATTCCGGGTGCCGTCGATGTTGGCCGCGACCTGTTCTTCGGCGCCAGCTTTGAGGTCGTAGACGGCGGCGAGATGGAAGAAATGCTTGATCTTGCCGTTGAGCGTTTTCTCATCGGCCTTGGACACCCCCAGGAGCGGACTCGTCAGGTCGCCCATGACCGGCACCGCATGCGTGTCGTCGACACCCCAGTAAGCGTGGAGCGCCTTGATCTTTTTGGGCGCGCCCTTTTCGCGCATCAAAAAGTAGACGACGGCGCCACGGCGCTCGAGCAGTTTCTTGACCAGACGCTTGCCGATGAATCCAGACGCGCCGGTGACGAAGTAAGCCATGAATTTCTCCTGGGTGTTGTCGATCTGTCGAGCTCCGCTCGCTGCCCGCTCATATTGTCGCACTTGGCGCGTATGAAGGCGATATGCCCGGTTGATCGGGGAGAAGATAGAGCCGCGCCTCTATCACTTTAGTGTGCGTACTCTACTCGAACCGCCTATGATTATTTCGTTATCAAATCCAACTACTCCATAAGGGATATATCATGGTCAAGAGACTCAAAGACATCGCCGCCACCTCGACAGATTCCAAACTTGCCAACACCATTCGCGATTCCGCGCAGCAAATCTGGCTGGCTGGCTTGGGCGCATTTTCCAAGGCACAAGAAGAAGGCGTCAAGGTGTTCGACGCGCTGGTCAAGGAAGGCAAGGGACTCGAAGCGAAGACTCGCAAGTTGACCGAGGAACGCGTAGGCGAAGTCACTGACCAGGTGAGCAAGGCCGCGCAGACCGCGACCACCAAGGCCAATGCCGCCTGGGACAAGCTGGAACAAGTATTCGAAGACCGCGTCGCCCGCTCGCTAAACCGCTTGGGCGTTCCGACCAACAAGGACATCCGGTTGCTGTCGAAGCAGGTTGAGGCATTGAGTGCTGCGGTCATGGCGTCGCGCGCCAAGCAATCCAGGGCCGCTAAGGCACCCGCCAAGAAAGCCGCGACCAAACGCAAGGCCCGCTAGGAAATTCAGCTCGAACCAGGAAGCCAGCGGGTGCCAAGCGCTGGCTTTTTTTCTGGTCTCGGCTAACATAGCGGTTATGCCTGACAAACTTCCCTCGCGCGTCAACGTGACGCGCCGCAAGCCTGCGTCAACGAAGGTCGCGGCGGGCGCGGCGCGTCCTCATCCCGATCTTGGGTTGGCGCTTGCGGGCGGTGGGCCTCTTGGGGTCACCTACGAAATCGGCGCCCTGAATGCGCTGGCTGAATCGCTTGACGGTATCGACTTCACCGGGCTCGGCGTCTACGTCGGTGTCTCGGCTGGAAGCGTGCTCGCGGCCGGACTGGCCAACGGCATCACGCCGCGTGAGATCTGCCGGTTGTTCATCGAAGGCGAGCCCGCCGGCGGCGGTCTCGAAGCGTTCGACCCGGCAATGCTGCTGCAGCCGGCCGTGGGGGAGTATGGCCGGCGTTGGAGCGAGCTGTCGCGCGTCGGCGCGCAGGCGCTGCGCAGCTTCTGGGCTAATCCGAGTGGCACCGGGTGGGGCTCCGCACTTGCCCGGTTGGGTCAACTGTTGCCCACGGGGTTGTTCGACAATTCCAACATCGATCGGTATTTGCGCCAGCTCTTCAAGTTGCCCGGCCGCACGAATGATTTTCGCGAACTTCGCACGAAGTTAATCCTGGTCGCGACCGATCTCGATTCGGGTAAGGCGGTCGAATTCGGATCAAAGGAATTTGACTACATCCCGATTTCGCGTGCGGTCCAGGCGAGCGCCGCACTGCCACTGTTGTTCCCGCCGGTCACCATCGCCGGCAGAAACTATGTCGATGGTGCACTCACCAAGACGCTGCATGCATCGGGCGCCTACAAGGCAGGCGCACGGCTGGTGATAGGGGTAAACCCGTTGGTACCCTACGACGCGGACGCCGTCACCGCCGGTCCCGCTTCGCATCGCGCGCTACTGCCCGGCGGCTTGCCCATGGTGTTGTCGCAGACCTTCCGGGCGCTGATCCATTCGCGGATGCAGGTCAGCGTTGCGCGCTATGCCAACGACTACCCCGGCCTCGACCTGGTCTTGTTCGAGCCCAATCGCGCGGACATCGATCTGTTTTTTACCAACATTTTCAGCTACGCCAGCCGCCGCCGGCTGTGCGAGCACGCATATCAGCGCACCCGTGCCGGCCTGCTCGCCCGCGGCGATGCGCTGGCGCCCATCTTCGCGCGCCACGGCATCACGCTGCGACTCGACGTGCTGCGCGATTCGACGCGCACGCTGGTTCCGGGTTCGCCCGCGCGAACGCGCCCGGCACCTCCTGTCGTTCGCGACCTGGAGGCCGCCATCGCGTCGCTTGAGGCATGGCTGCACTCGCAGTCGGCGCGGTCGGCCTGAGCGCGGTTTCCCGACGGCATCGCGGCGGTCCGGTCACTCGTGGAAGGCAAACCCAAACGGCGCACGCGCGAGCGCATCGTGGAAACCGCGCTGACGTTGTTCAATCAATTCGGCGCGCCTAACGTAACGACGACGGTGATTGCCGACGAGCTTGACATCAGCCCCGGCAATCTCTACTACCACTTCAGCAACAAGGACGAGATCGTCAACACGATACTCGCTGCGTTCGAGCGCGAGATCGAGGAGACGCTCGCGGCCCCCGCCAGCGACGATGCGCGACCGCTGACTGTCGAGGACATCTGGCTGTTTTTGCATCTGCTGTTCGAAATCATCTGGAAGTATCGGTTTTTCTATCGCGATTTATCGGACATGGTCAGCGAGAATCGGACGCTGGAAATGCATTTCAAGCAGATCTTGGCGCACAAAATAGCAACGGCGCGGAGGCTTTGCGAGGGTTTGGTGAAGGCCGGTGATATGAAGGCCAACGCGCGCGAGATGGAGGCGTTGTCCGCCAACATGGTGCTGGTCGCAACGTACTGGCTGTCGTTCGAGTTTGCGCGCAATCCGCGCCTCGCGCAGGACGATGCTGCGCTCTCCCGCGGTGTGTATCATGTGATGGCGATGGTTGCCCCGTTCCTGAACAAGGGTTCGCGGGCGTTGTTTGAGAAGCTCGCGCAGGAATACGTCGAAACAAAGGAGTGAATGATGGCGAAAGCTGGCTGGGCTGCGTTTCCATACAAGGACAAGGCCTACAACTACGCAGGCGCGGCGCTGAAGAAGAACTGGGATCGACTGCACAAGAGTGATTGCGAACCCTTTCCCAAGGACGAGGCCGCGCAGGAAGCGTGGCGGCTCTTCCATGCCGGAGAGTTCGAGCAGGCGGTGAGGGTCGGACTCGAGGCGGGTGGCTTGGGGATCAATGCCGCGAACAAGGCGGCCAACATCTACGCCAACTACCTGGAGAAGTCCGAACCGAAGCAAAGCAAGATCTTCGAAGAGGTTGCTGCGCGTTGCGAGGCGTTGCAAAAGGCCGATCCCAAGAATGCCAACGCCTTTTATTCCCATGCCTATGCCCTTGGCCGCTACAGCCAGTTGGTGGGCGTTGCCAAGGCGCTGACCCAGGGCATTGCCCGCAGGGTCAAGGCTAGCCTCGACACCACCCTCAAGNNACGCGCATATCGCGCTGGGCGCCTACCACGCCGAAATCATCGCCAAGGTCGGCTCCCTGGTAGGTGGCCTGACTTACGGGGCGAGCAAGGACAAGAGCCTCGAACACTACCAAACCGCGCTCAAGCTCAATTCGGGTTCAGCAATTGCTCGAATCGAGCATGCAAATGGCATAGTCATGCTGATCGGGAAGTCCAAAATGAAAGAGGCCGAGAGGCTTTACGCCGAAGCCGCCGCCTGCACGCCAATGGACGCGATGGAGCGGCTGGACGTCGNNAGAAGTCCGAGATTGAAGACTGACGTTTCATTTCCGCACCGCCTGGGTTTGACCGGTACGGCCCGCGTGATTCACGCTTACAAATTCCGTTTCGCCACCCTAAGAAATCATTGTGCCTGACCAAACCGCGATTGACGCCGTAGCTTCCCGCCCCTGGTTTTACGAATTTGACCTTCCGGATGGCCGTAAAACCCAGTCCTATCTTCCACCCGGGGTGGCGCAAATTCACACCACCCGGCTGGAAATGCTCTTTTCGGCGCTGGGGCCGGTGGTCGGCGGGGATTGGGCCGAGCATTCGGTGATCGACGTCGCCTGCCACCAAGGCTACTTTGCCAGCCACCTGGCGCGGAAGGGGTGCCCGGTGCTGGGTATCGACGCCCGCTCCGAGCACATCGCCGACACCGAGCTGATCGCGCGCGCCTATGGGCTTGCCAACCTGCGGGCAGCACAACATGACATCAACGTATTGCGGCCGGCGGATTTAGGGCAGTTTGACATTACCCTGATGCTGGGCCTGCTCTACCACATCGAAAACCCGGTCGGCGCAATCCGCTTGGCCCGGGCGCTGACCAAAAAGGCCTGCGTAATCGAGACCCAGGTGGTTCCCAACATGACCGGGGTGGTCGACTGGGGCTCGTACCAATTCCAGCGGCCGCTGGTCGCCAGCTTCGGCATCATCGACGAGACCGCCGAAACCCACGCCCCGGAGGCCAGCACCACCGGCATCTGCGTTACGCCCAGTTATGAGGCGCTGCTATTCCTGATGCGCAAGCTGGGTTTTGGGCGGATTGAGCGCGTTCCAGTGCCTTCTGGGGGTTATGAACAACTTGCCAGCGGGAAGCGGGTGATGGTGATTGGGTTTGTGGAGGGCTGAGTTCGGTCCCGCGGCGGGTCCGGTTGGTGCCGGCGACCGGGGTCTGGGAGCGAAATCTTGGCCATTTGCTTTCGGCAGGGAAAGTAATATGATAGACATCGGTAAGATTGGCACGACAAAATAAAGATCTATTCATGTCTGTCGTTCAAATTCTTCGTGAAGACCCATGCTCGCTGGATTTCAAGCCGCTTGAGGAGGCTTTGCGCGCTTGGGAAATTCGTCGCTCAGATCCGAAAAACTCGCATCGTCTTGCGCTGGAGCTCATCGACCATGCGCTTGAGTTTGATGATCCGCTGGTTACGGGTTGGGCTTATTTGACTTGTGGTGCGCATGAGTTGGCGGCTAATGAGTTTGAGCAGGCGGAAGAGAGTCTTGAATCGGCGATCAAACTGTTCACTCGAACGGGTGAAAAGCGTGGGGAATCTCTGGCCGTTGTTCTTCGCGCGCGCGTGTGCATGGGACGCGGTGAATTTCACCCTGCGCTTGAAATGTACAAGTCGATTATTGAGCGCGAAGCGCACGGTTTGCAGACGCTGGAAAGATTCGAAGCCTTTAACGCGATTGCGGGTTGTTTCTGGGGTCTGGACAACGTTGAACTGTGTCTTCTATACCTATCCAAAGCTTTCGATACGCTCAGAAACACTGACTACAACACGGAGCGAGCAACCGTTCTTAGCAATATGGGGGCCACTCTTCTTGCTGTTGGCAACTATGAGGCCGCGCGGGAGTTCTTGGTAGCTGCCGTGAAATTCTCAAAGACAAGCGGCGACCGTGTGCTTGGCCTAAACATTCTCACAAATCTAGTTGCTTGTCATGTTGAACTTGAGGAAGTGTCCGAGGCCGTTGCAGTTTCAACCCGCATGTTGTCGGAGTATCAGGACCTCGCGTTTGCGGGGCCAACAAATGGCGTTTTGTGCAACGCAGCAACGGCGTTTGCGCTGGGTAAGCGATGGAGTTTGGCAGACCAATGTCTGGTTGGCGCACAAATGATCGCGCAGGAAGGCGATGTGGCGATCTCACACGTCCTCGTCGCCCAAGCTGAGGCAACGATTGCGTTCGCGCGTGGCACTTATGCAGTTGCTGCTGCACATGCCGAGGCGATACTCGAGAATTTCGACGAACAGTTGTCGAACGAAGCCCGCTCCCAGATTTACCTATTACTCGTCTCGTGCTATCAGCAACTCTCCAGACTAGATGACATGTTGGCAACGAAGAAGAAGCGTCTGACCTTGTCCGAAAGCCGCTACTCTGCGGGTCTTGCCGCAGCGATGGTCGTTCTCGATCTCAAAGCGTCCCTTAAACACCTCGCGATCTGAAAAAAAAGGCCTCTCATCTGGGAGAGGCCTGCCTGTCCAAGACTAGTGATCGGGAATCACCACGTCCACACTCCCGTAGTTTTCCTTTCCACTGGTACATTTGCAGATCCGCCGTCTTCGTTCCCATCCACGGGCGCAAGCAGTTCGCTCAAGCGACTCAATTCCCGATTCAAGGCCGTCCGATCAAGTATCAGGCCGCCCATCGCGCCAACACTCATAGGCGCTTGGGTTTGGGTCAAAACCGTACGATCTGCATTCATGGCTCCCTTGCCAACACCTGCAGCCTGAGCAATCGAAGTCGTGGTGATCGCAACGCCGGCAGCCAACGTAAATGTCAAAAAGCCTTTCATGTCTTACTCCTTAAAGATAAACGAAAAAATAGGGCAACCAGTACTCGCAGATGACGCTGTTTTATAATTCCTCCGATCAGATTATGACATTAGCATAGTCCGCTCTGAGGGACAACCAGCGTCCCTACGGGTGACGCTTGACTAGATTAGCCCTGCGGGGGCAGGTGTTCAAGAATGGCGTGCTTCTTTATTCCGATGGAAACCAAGGCACGTTTTCCAGCAGTAATTCCGATTTGTTTGATGGCATTAGCGTGGCGCAAAATTATCTTATGCCAAAGTCATGAATTTTTCACAGGAACGGACCCAAAATCTTCGCTGTGCGCCAATTGACCGTTCATCGGCCAAATAAGATATTTATGACAACTGCATTGCCATGCGCCGCATAAAGTGTCGCAAAAACGAGACATAAGTCGATACATTTCCGCCCCTTCGCTTGCCTTGATTTCATCGTAGCATGAGCCGATTTCCCAGTGGAGCGCTTTTGGAATTGTTCGCGCACAGACGCGCGGATTGTTAATAATCACCATTCAACGGTCCACCTCATGGCGCTAAACTAGCTCCGAGCGGATGGCTTAAATTGTTCGCTCGTCGTTATCGCGCTCAGGAAGCGCGTATGTCTGCGACCCGATAGCCCCAAACAATTTCGTCGACTCTCAAATGCACGACGCGCTGAACTTGGATACCTCGCTGATTCCGGTATTGGAAGGCTTCGTGTCGAGCCGGGTTAAGGTTTGAGGCAAGTGGCATGAACGATCCCCGATCCTCGAACGATCCCGACCTAAAGGCCGCACTAAAGGCCTGGGACCACGCCAGCCCTTTTCGCGACGCGGTGTTCGACGATGCTATGCGAATTCGTACCGCGCTCCGCGATACAACCTCGCATCATGCCTATGGCTGGGCAGCACTGACCTGCGGGAGAATTGCTGCGCATCGTCAGCAAATTGATCTTGCGGAAATACTCCTCACAGAGGCGCTTGGACGGTTCTATTTTGTGAATGACAAGTATGGTGAAGCTCTGGCGGTTTCACATCTTGCCCTCCCACATATCTTTCGCCGAAACCTGGACCACGCGCTGGAGCTTGCCCTGAAACCATTGTCGTCAAACATCTCCTTTTCCGATGAGGACAAGTTCTTGTTGCATAGCGTCACCACGCAATGCTACTGGGCGCGAGAAGAGTCTCACTCTGCAATCATGCATTTGATGAAAGCGTACGACCTGGTCAAAAACACAGACGACTTCAACCGAAACTCTGCAGTGCTTGGAAACATTGGCGCCGTCCTGGTAACGCTTGGGGAGTGGGATCTTGCGCTTTTTGCGTCGACCGAAGCCTGGCGGCTTCAGTTCGACCATGGTCGCGATCGAAGAGAGCTCCAATTGGCTCATCTTTCAAATATCGTTCTTGTGAATTGCCGACTTGAAAATTATGCGGCAGCGATACGGCATGCAGAAATCTTGTTGGGGTACTTGACAACAAGAACCGATCCAGCATCGTGGAGTCTGTACGAAAACGTCGCTGATGCATTTGCTTTTTGCGGCCAGGTCGAGAAGGCCCAATATTGCCTGGATCGCGCCCGTATTCTCAAACAGAATAATATCCTGACGCCTTTTTCGAAGGCAGCTTCGCAAGTCAGCGAAGCGATTTTGTTAGAGGCAAAGCAGGACTACCACGCTGCAACCGCTCTTGCCAAGGAGATTCTGGATCAACCTGTCGCGACGGTAATGCATTCCAACTACCGATCTGCCGCAATGGTCTTGTCACGTTCCTACGCCGCCCTCGGTCGCAATGCCGAATCCGCAAAATGGAAAAAGTTTGCCGCTGAAACCGGACGCGATAAACTCTTGGGCAATATTCTGTCGAACCAGCTCCGCGCGAGCCTGAAGGTCGAACAGCCGGTTGATCCTCTCACCGAACAGGAACTGAACTGTCTATCGCTTTCCGCTCACGGCCAGACCAGCGCTGACATCGCCCTGAAGCTCGACATCAAGACACGCACTGTGAATTTTCACTTCACCAATATTTTGCGCAAGTTGAACGCGATGAACCGGCAGGAGGCGATCGCCAAGGCATCAGACGCCAACCTGCTAAGGCGACCTTGAGTCCACAACTCGTGACGCACTGGAACCATCATTGCGCATTGCCTCGCTCGTTCCCAGCCTGACCGAATTGTTGTTCGCGCTCGATCTGGGTGACAGTGTCGTTGCCCGCACCGGCTTTTGCATTCACCCTCGCGATGAGGTTCGGCGCGTACCAAAGGTGGGTGGCACGAAGGATGTGGATGTCGATGCATTGCTGGCGACCCGACCTACGCACTTGGTCGTCAACATCGATGAAAACCGGAAGGACACGATCGCGACGCTGCGCGCGCAGGTCCCTGAGATCGTGGTCACGCACCCGCTTGTGCCAGACGACAATCTCGATCTGTACCGGGAGTTCGGCCGGTTGTTCGATCGCAATACTGAGGCAGCAGTTCTGGCGGCGGACTATGCGTCCGCACGAGACGACCTCGTGCGAGCTACCCGGGATACCCGCCCGCTCAAGGTTCTCTACCTGATCTGGAAGGATCCATGGTTCACGGTGTCGCGGTCGACCTATATCTCGTCGCTGCTGGACCGCGCGAACCTCAACACTCTGCCCGCAACCAGCGCAAGCCGCTACCCGATAGCGACCGCCGACGATCCAGCATGGCAGGAGGCTGATCTCATCCTGTTGTCGTCCGAGCCCTACGCCTTTCGTCAAAGGCATGCCGACGGGTTGTCGCGCACGCTGCCGATGCCCAAGCCGATCCTGCTGGTCGATGGCGAGATGTTGTCGTGGTATGGCAATCGGGCGATCGCCGGGCTCCGTTATCTGAAAGAACTGCGAGCGCATATCGACGCCCGGATTGCATGATCGCGGGACCGCGAACACGTCGGACCTCTGCGCGGAAACAATGCAGTGCATCTCCGTTGGCAACGTCCCATCAAGCGCGCCGGGTGCAATCAGACGATGTAAAAAAAGGCCGCGACGAATCGCGGCTTTTTACATCCAAACAGAACCACCTACATCGCCAGCTTCAGTCCCACCATCACGGCCTGATTCTTCTGGTTCGCCTGGCTGAACGTCGTGTTGTAGTTGACAAAGGCGGAAAGCGACTTGCTGAATTGCGCTGCGATGCCCACGTCCACCTTGCCATAGTTGTCGTCGACCTTGTACGCGGGCAACGCGAAGCTGCCGCCCATCGTCACCAGGTTGGCGCGGACTTCGCGGCCATCGTTCTTGTGCTCGTTTTCCCACGCGACGCGCGCCCACGGTTGCAATTGCACGCTGCCGCCGACGAGTTGCGCGGAGACCAGATAACCGATGCTGGAAAGCAGCGAGTCGCGCGTCTGTTCGGTGAAATTCATCGTCGTGCTTGCGGAACCATCCTCGGTAAATCCATTCACTTTGATCTGCTGATAGGTCAGGCTCGCGATCGGCCCATGGGTGAGGCTGGTGCTGCCGAAATTCATCCCGCCGACCAGCCGCGCCAGAATATGGTTGCCTTTGGTGCTGCCTTGCTCGGTCCGGGTGGTCGGGCCCAGTTCGATGTTGCGATGGACATCTTTGAATTTCAGGTCGGCTACACCCACGGATCCGCCCACATACCAGGAACCCTGATTGAGTGCGGCGTACGTGGTCAGCATGGTCTCGTTGAGCGTGAAGCCGCCGGTACTACCACCGAAGTCACCCTTGTTTTCGCTATACCCGAACAGGGCACCCGCACGCAGGCCGTTGGCCAATTGCATATCGCCACCGACGTTGAGCGACGACACGTCGCCCTTGCTGCCTACGGTCGCCGCATTGCTGTCAATGTCGGACTTGCCGAATTCCCAGCCGCCGTAAACGTTGACGCTGCCTGCCACACCGCTGGCTGCCTGCGTCCGCGCTTCGACCAGGCGGCCCTGAGCCGCCGATACCGCCATCGGCGCTTCGGCCAGCAAGCCGATCTGTTCCGGCGCCGCGATGATCGACGCCACGTACTGGGCTGTCAGCTTGTGTGCTGCGGTCGTCGGGTGGACGCCATCAGCGAACAGATAAGTGCTCGGCGCAGTCGCATTGACCAGCGTATTCGGTGTGCAGGCGAGCGAACTGACCGATCCGCTGACAACGCTCGTGCAGGCAACGCCGGTCGTATTGGTAATTCCGTAAAGGCCTGGGTTGGCGAGAATTTCGCCGAAGAATCCCTGGACGTTGGCGGGAATCACATCGAAGCCCAGGCTGTTGAGACCGATGTTAAGCGAGGCGTTGAAAACCTGCACCGACAGTCCCGTCAGCGCAGCGATCCCCGCCGCACCGCTCGCGGCGCCGGCGGGCGTACGGCCCATGTCGGGCAGATTCATCACCACAATGTAGCGCGCGCCGGCTGCGTGCATTTTGGCGATCTGCCCCAGAAAGTCTGTCGCCGCGACGCCGACCGCAGTCTGCGCGGCAGTGCTGGATTCAAGGCCGGCGCCGGCCAGACCCGCGTGATAGAAAATATCGTTCGGCCCGCCCTGGATGATATAGAGCGCACCCGAATCCAGGTGACCGCCGTTCGCTGCAATCAACGCGGTGACTTGTCCGGCGACCGGTGTCGCCTGCGGGTTGTACGTGCCTTGCGTGGTGACACGGGCACCGCCGTACGCATAGTCATTGCCGCCCTGTGTCGAAGGTTTCAGCGTGAAACCATAGCGCTGCGCAAGATATTCGGACGCGGTCAGTCCGGGATTGGTGGTGAAGCGTGCGCCGTATTGTCCGGCATCGGAGAGGCTGTCGCCCAGGATGTAGGCATTGGTGAACTCAAATGCCTGGGCGCCCGAACACAGACCCATGACAATGGCGGTGGCGAGCAGGCGTTTCTGGAATAGCATGTGAGGCTCCTGTTGAAATCGAGATGATCGCTGTGTGGATTTTTTGTTGCGATGGGGAATTGTAAACCAACCTGACAGCTCGAATGGTCAAATCAGATGGTGCGTTGCAACACCGTCAACCGCACCGCCGGCCGAGCGTTCTAATCGGTCTGCACCAACGTCAGGAAACCACGATGTCTGCACGCACTGGGCCTCTCACCTTCCATCTTCGTCTCAAGCTTCGCCTCCGGCAAGTCCTGACGATGTGGGCATTGCTTGCAGTGGGTGCGGCCGCGTTCGCGCAGTCGGATCCGCCGTCCAGGGTTGGCCGGGTGAGCGAAATCGCCGGCAGCGTGTTTCTCGCATCGGACGATACCGACAGCAGCTGGCAGCCGATCGGCATCAATTATCCGGTGACCATCGGTGACAGCGTATGGGTGAGCCAGGACGGGCGTGCGGAGATCGATTTCGGCGCCGGCCAGGTACGTTTGTCGGATGAAGCCAATGTGCATTTCTCCCAGCTCGACGACCGCCAGTTCTCCGCGTATCTCGCTTCCGGACGCGCGATCCTGCGCCTGCGCGCGCTGGATCCCGGCGAGAGCGCCAAGCTCGATACCGCGAATGCGCAGATCGATATCCTGCGGCCCGGCAACTACCGGGTCGAGACCACGGCGGACGGGGTTTACACCAAGTTGGTAGTCCGCGACGGGGAGGCTCAACTGCACGTCGCGGATCGCACCGTGACGGTCCTCACCGGACAGACAGCGGTCATCGACGGCAACAGCTACGGTGCTTCGCTGGTCGTCCGCGAAGGTTATGGCACCGATGGATTCGACGCCTGGAGTACGGACCGCGATCGCCGCTGGGAAGCCGGCACCCTGTCATCGCGCTACGTTTCCAACTATGTGCCGGGCGTGAACGATCTGGATGACTACGGCGCCTGGGAAACGACCGCGACTTATGGCGCGGTGTGGTATCCACGCACAGTGGCTGTGGACTGGGTACCCTATCGCGACGGTAGCTGGACCTTTGTTCGCCCCTGGGGCTGGACGTGGGTCGACAGCGCGCGCTGGGGCTGGGCGCCATTTCATTACGGCCGGTGGGTCCGTCTGAGCAATCGCTGGGGCTGGTGCCCGGGGACGTTCGTGTCGCGTCCAATCTACGCGCCCGCGCTGGTTGCCTGGTATGGCGGGCCCTCGGGGACCAGTTGGTCAATGAGCTTCGGTGGGCCCACTTTCGGGTGGGTGCCGCTGGCTTGGGGCGAACCGTATTGGCCGCACTATCGCTACGGCACGGATTACTGGCGCCTGATCAACCGCCCCTATGCGGTCAATGTGTACCGCGTCCCGGCGAAAC
>PLYG01000249.1 GCA_003153335.1 Betaproteobacteria bacterium
TGTAGATGAGCGGCGCCTTGAACGCTTCCGTCGGGTAGCCCAGGTGCGCAATCAGAGTGGTCTTGCCGTTGATCATTGGAGTTGCCATGCCCTGTGTTTGGAACCGCAGCGCATTTCAGGAATGGAGCGCCGGATGCAGCTCGCGGCCGGTGCCGACAACGCCGGCGGCGGACACCGGTTTTCGGGTCGCGCGGTCGTCACCGTCACCATCGTCGAGGTGGCTTCGCGCGACGGTCACGGCAAGGCTCGCCACTTCCTCCGGCCCCACCGCCTTCGTCAACGCTACCCTGGGGATTTCCAGCGCGTAGGGGATGTCCTGCGGCATGCAGGCGAGTATGCCACGCACGTCGATGCCGCCCTCGCCGGGAAACTGCCGCTCGTCGCGCGCAGTGCGGATGATGCCCTCCATCGTCGGCGGCACCTCCTTGGCGGCATCGCAAACGTGCGCGAAGCGGAACCACTCGCGCGGCAGCATACGCAGTTCGTCGAGGTTCGAGTTCGAGCGGCCGAAGTGCAGCATGTCGACCAGGATGCCCGCATTGGTCCGATTGACCGCCCGCACGACCTTGACCGCGGCGGCGAGATTACCCGTCTCGGTCCAATGCGGGAACTCGAGACTGACGAAGATCCCCAGAGGTTTTGCCAAATCGCACAGGCGGGCGAAGCGCGCCGTCGCGCGCGCGCGGTCGGGATCGGGCAATTGCGCGATGATGTGCCGCGCGCCGAGTTCGGCGGTTGCTTCAAGCTCTGGAATGAAGCTTTCGGGGCCAAGGGCGGGATCCATCCGGAAGAGCTCGCCATCATGCACGACGACGCCCGTCGCGGCAAGCCTGACCTTGGTTTCCCTCATCAAGGCCCGATCGCGGGCCAGGTCGTACAGCACCTCGTCGGGCGTCACCCGTGTCATGCGCAAGCCCACATAACGGTATCCGGTACGCGCGGCCACATCGACCACCTGCGGCGGCGTGAGCGACAACACCGTCAGGTGGGCCAGCGAGTAATCATGCTTCATCGAATGTGCCTCCTTCCTGATGCCATCAGTCCGCCGCAACGGTGCCGGTGCTGACGTGATGCACCTTCTTGCCCGGCGAGTAAATGTCCATGATGTTCCAGTGTCCGGCGGTCGGCACCGGCTCATTCTGCATCATGACATCGATGACGCAGGGCCGGTTGGACTTGATCGCCCGCTCCAGCGCCGGCTTGAATTCGGCGGCGGCATTGATCTGCACACCCTCGATACCGTAGGCCCTGGCGATCGCCGCGTAGTCGGGCGAGTACGGCTTGCCGTCCTTCTCGAACACGGTGGCGAACGTCGTCCCAAAGTGCGCCTTTTCCAGGCCGGCGATGGTGCCGAACGCACAGTTGTTCATGATTACCCACACCACCGCAACGTCTTCTTCGAACGCCGTGGCCAACATCGCCGGGTTCTGCCCGAACCCGCCGTCGCCCACCAGCGCCACGACCACGCGCTCGGGCCGGGCAATCTTCGCCCCCAGCGCCGCCGGGGCGCCGAAGCCCATCGTCGCGTAGCCGCCCGGGGTGAAGATCGTGCCAGGTTCGAGGACAGGGAATTGCTGCCCGACGCCGTTCTTGTTCCAGCCCACGTCGGTGGTGATCAGCGCATCGCGCGGCAACACCGCGCGCACGTCGGCGAGAATCCGCTCGGGCCGCATCGGATAGGCATTGCTCTGGGCATGCGGGCGGTTGCCGGCAACGAACGCCGCGCGCATTACGGTGATTTCATTGGCAAGTGCCGGGCGCTTGATCCCCTTCGGCAGTAGTCGGCGCGCCACGCGGTTGAGCACCGTCAGCGCCTCCTTGAGATCGGCGACCGCGCCGATTTCGACCGGATAGTTGCGGCCGATCTCGGCCGGATCGATGTCGATGTGGATAAGCTTGGTCGGCGGAAAGTTGAACGTGTACGCGGGCTCCCACGAGCTGCAGTCGGCTTCCGAAAAGCGCGTGCCCAGACCGAGGATCCAGTCGGCCGCGCGGCACTGCTCGTTGATGAACTTAGTGCCCCAGAAGCCCGTCATGCCCAGGACGAACGGATGGTCGTCGGGCAGCGCGCCCTTGCCCATTATTGTGTATGCAACGGGAATTTGCAGGTGATCGACGAATTCGCGCAACTCGGTGGTGGCGTCGGCGAGCATGATGCCGCCACCGACGTAGAGCACCGGCTTCTTCGCCGCGATCAGTTTTTTGACTATCGCCGTCGCCGTCTCCTCGTCGAGCGAGGGCTTCTTCAGCTTCTTCGTGTTCAGGCGCAGCCGCTCGAACAGCCTGACGTCGATTTCCTTCGAAAAGATGTCCATCGGCACGTCCACCAGCACCGGGCCCGGGCGCCCGCTCTCGGCGAGTGCGAACGCCTTCTCGATGATCTCCGGGAACAGGTCCGGCTGGTCGACGCGCCACGCGCGTTTCACGAACGGGCGGTAGATCTCGTACTGCGAGGCATCCGCGTGCAGGTTCACTTCCTGGTGCGGGTGCTTGCCATGGTAATGGGTCGGCACGTCGCCGGCGATGACGACCATCGGTATCGAGTCGAGCGCGGCGTTGGCTACGCCGGTCGCGGCGTTGGTCAGGCCGGGACCGAGGTGGGTCAGCAAGACCGACGTCTGCTTCTTGGCCCGGGCGTAGCCGTCAGCGGCGTGCGCCGCGACCTGCTCGTGGCGCGTGTTGACGAACTTGATCTTTTTGCTTTTCGACAGCACTGCGAGCACCGCAATGTTGGTGTGGCCGCACAGGCCGAACACGTGCTCGACGCCGCGCGCCTCGAGATACTTCACCAGTTGGTTCGAAATCAGGTCCTTCATTTTCTGCTCCTTTATTCCTTGGGTCCGCGGTCTCGCCACGGTGCATTGTCGTTCAGTCGTTGCCGCGAACGTCTGGCGCAGCAGCATCTGCAGGGACGGCGCGCCGCGCCGGTCCGCTGTAGCGGAAAGGAATTTCTTTCGGCATCGGCCCCATGATGCGGTGGCCCCGCTGCTTTTGCTCCCAGGCGTGCGCGAGAATGCCGACCGCGCGCGACAGGATGAACAGGCCCCGGCCGAGTTCGGGCTCGAACCCTAACTCCGAGAAGATAACGGCCGTGATGCCGTCGATGTTCATCGGAATGTGGCGCTTCTTGATCGTCTTCAGGGCCACTTCGACCGCGCGCCCGATAGCCGCATAGCGCCCGGTCACCACGCCGGCCGCCTCGGCCTTCGCGACCAGGGCGAACAGCGGCGCCGTTCTCGGATCGATCGGATGAAAGCGGTGACCGAATCCGGGGACGATCTTCTCGCCGGCGTCGAGTTGACGCTGGATCGCGACGATCGCGGCCTGCACCAGATCGCCAGTCGCACCCGCCTCGGCATCGATCGCGGCATAGAGCTCCATGCACTGCTGGCCGGCGCCGCCGTGGATGTCGTCGAGCACGTTGATCGCCGAGGCCATCGCGCCGTTGACCGGCAGGCCGCAGGTCACCGCCATGCGCGCGATCGCGATCGACGGCGCGTGCGGCCCGTGGTCGACGCCGGGGACCAATGCCGCCTCCAGGAGGTCCGCCTGCCCGCGCGAGGGCAGTTCACCGCGCAGCATCAGCCAGATCATGGCGGGAAAACTGACGTGCCCGATCAGTTCCTGGATCGGATAGCCGCGAATGGCGATCTCGCCAGGGTGGATGTCGATGATCGCCGTATCCCACCAGGCACTGCAATCGGCGATGAGGTCTTCAGGTGTCTTGGTCGTCATGCGGGTCTTTGCTCGGTTGTTTGGGTGCCCTGGGTGCCTGCGTGCGGTTCGTTTGCTCGTCCGGTCCGGTTGCTTTCCGCGCAGCCGGTTCAGGCCGTGATGGTTTCGACCTCGGCTTCCAGCGCCGGGTCGTAGAACGAACCGAACAGCTCCTCATCCGAGGGCTTGTCTTCCTTGATCGGCACCGACACCCACGTCATGTTCATGTAGTGCTTGAGATGCACGTTCTCGGAAACGATATTGCCGCCCCAGGTGCCGCAACCGAGGCTGGAGGTCATCGGCATGCCGTTGTTGAAGGCGCCCGCGTTCGCCTTCGATTGCGGCTGCCGCACCATGATCCGCGACACGGGCGCGGCGAGCGCGAGCCGGTTGATGTGGTCCTGGTCGAACGAGTAGATGCCGCAAGAATGGCCCTTGCCGCCTACCTCGTAGATGCCGCGCATCATCGCGAGCGCCTGGTCGAAGCCCTTGTACTTGTAGACGGCGAGCAGCGTGGTGAGCTTTTCGCTGGAGAACGGGTATTCGCGGCCGATGCCCTCGCCGTGGACGATGATGAACTTGCGGTCGGCGGGAATCGTGAAGCCGGCTGCCTTCGCGAGCTGCTGCGGGGCGATGGCGACCGTGTCAGACGTGCGGTGTGCTTCGTCGTCCCACATCGCGCGGCGCAGCGCGGCCTTTTCCGCGTCGTTGGCGAGGTAGCCGCCCTCGACCTGCAACTGCGCGAGCAGCTTGTCGAAAATGGAGGCCTCGATGATCAGGTTGCCGTCCGCCGAGCAGCCCGAACCGAAATCGGAGGTCTTGGAGAGACGCGTGTTATGCGCCGCTTCCACGATATTGGCGGTCTCGTCGATGATCATCGTCGAATTGCCGGCGCCCACGCCGTAGGCCGGCGTCCCGGAGCTGTACGCGGCACGGACCATCGGCTGGCCGCCGGTGGCGACGATCAGATCGGCGCGCGCCATCAGCGCCTGCGACATCGGGATGTTGACCTTGGTGAGGCACTGCAGTATGTCCGCCGGCGCGCCTTCCTTCTCCAGCGCTTCGCGCATCAGCCGCACGGTTTCGAACGACGTCTTCTTCGAGCGCGGATGCGGCGAGAAGATGACCACGTCGCGCGCCTTGATGCCGTAGATCGCGTTGCCCGCTGGCGTGAGGTCGGGATTGGTCGTGGGGACGATGCAGGCGACGATCCCCGCCGGCTTGCCGTACTTGACGATGCCCTTCTCGGGCAGTTCCTCGACGATGCCCACGCTCTTCTGGCGCAGCGCATCGCGCAGCACGCCGCGGATCTTCATCCGTTTGCCCATGCGGCTCACGGCGTCGCCCAAGCTGCTTTCCGCGATACCCATGTCGACCAGACGCGTGAACGTCTGCTTGTTGGCGACCGCCCATGCTACCGCCTGACACAGACGGTCGACCCGCGCCTGATCGTAGGTCTCGATGATCGCGAGCGCCTTCTTCGCGCGCTCGAACACCTCGTCCAGTTCCTGTCGCTGCTCTTCTGTAATGCCCTTCTTCGTCTCGGTGATGGCCATCGGTCGCGCTCCTCCCGTCTGCTTGTCGCAGCGCCGCCAGGCACTTGCGCTGTATGTGCGAGGATGATAGGTTTGCACCAAACAAGCCGTCAAGGGCGTATACCGACATAATGTGCGTTACGCGCCCAATTTGCGCCGTTGTGGGCTGGTTTTTCGGCCGCCATAGCGTTTCTTGGGCGGCTATGGCATTCTATGGGCGCATTTCGCCCAGTTTGCTCAGTATTCGGAGCGGCAGGAATATCCGTTTCGGGTTTCTTTTGAAAGGCTATCATGCCGAATCTCGCCCAAGCAGATGAACTGCCCCGCACCGGGCAACCAGAAAAACTGGCTGTCGTTTCTGCCCGACCGGTCGCGGATTCCGACGCCTGGTTTGCCGACGCGATCGCGCGCCATAGCGACGATCCGGACTTCGTGACCGCGCTGGCGCGCGGACTCGCGGTGCTGCTGACCCTTTCGGACAAGAAGCGCCGCATGTCGATCGCGCAGGTGAGCCATCGCACGGGGATTCCGCGCGCCGCGGCACGCCGGAGCCTGCACACGCTGTCGAAACTCGGCTTCGTCACGGCCGACGACACGCGCCGGTTCTACCTGCGCCCGCGCGTCCTGTCGTTCGGCCACGGCTATCTGTCGGCGTCGCCATTGGCCATACTCGCCCAGCCCATCCTCGATCGTCTGGGGGAGTCGCTGCGCGAAGCCTGCTCGCTCGCCACCCTGGACGGCGACGAGATCGTTTACCTCGCGCGCTCGGCATCGTCGCGCGTCATGTCGCCGGCGATGAACGCCGGGCGTCGCCTTCCGGCCTATTGCACGTCGATCGGGCACGCCATTCTCGCGCATCTGCCGCCGGACGAGCTGAACGAGTACCTGGCCCGCGTGCAGTTCCATCCGTTCACCGCATACACCCCGAGCTCGACGGAAGGGCTGCGCGCATTGCTGACGGCCGTGCACGAATCGGGATTCGCATTCGCGAGCCAGATGATGGAACCGCGCCTTTGTACGCTGGCGGTTCCCATTCGCGACGTAGGGGGAAACTACGTCGCCGGGATCAACGTCATCCTCCAGGGACGATTGGTCACGCGCAGCGAAACGGCGGAGCGGTTCTATCACCCGTTGCAGCAGGCGGCGATGGAGCTCGGCTCGTTGCTGCTGCCGTAATGTTTCGCGCCGCCGGCGCTGGCGGCCGGAAGTCGCTGTAGGCTATGATCTGCAACATGTCATGCCAGGCTGCCGCCGGTTCGCGTCCGGCAATGCCCACTGCCGTCGAACGAATAGCGCAGGACGACGCGCAGTCATTGACCAAAGGGACATGATGGAATTCCAGATGACGCCGGGGTGGCTGCCGTTTTACCCCAACCCATCGAAGCCTCGCTTCAAGCTCCCCGCCGGCGCCGTGGACGCGCATTGCCACGTATTCGGCCCGGGCGCGCAGTTTCCGTACGCACCCGAACGCAAGTACACGCCGTGCGACGCGTCGAAAAATCAGTTGTTCGCATTGCGCGATCATCTGGGCTTTGCCCGCAACGTGATCGTCCAGGCGACCTGCCACGGCAGCGACAACCGCGCGCTGGTCGATGCGCTCCGGCACTCGAACGGCATGGCACGCGGCGTGGTCACGGTCAAGCGCAACGTGACCGACCGGGAACTGCAGGACCTGCACGCAGCCGGCGTGCGCGGCACCCGCTTCAATTTCGTCAAGCGGCTGGTGGACTTCACCCCGCGCGAGGTGCTGATGGAAATTGCCCACCGTATCGCGCCGCTGGGCTGGCATGTGGTGATTTATTTCGAGGCGGTCGATCTGCCCGAGCTGTGGGACTTTTTTACCGCACTGCCGGCCACCGTAGTCGTCGATCACATGGGCCGCCCGGACTGCGCTAAGCCGGTCGACGGCCCCGAGTTTGAGTTGTTCATAAAAATGATGCGCGAACACGACAACATCTGGTCCAAGGTGAGCTGCCCCGAGCGCCTGTCGGTGTCGGGCCCGCCCGCGCTCAACTTTGAGCCGAACGCCTACAGAGATGTGGTGCCGTTTGCGCGCAGGCTGGTCGAGACCTTCCCGGACCGCGTGCTGTGGGGCACCGACTGGCCGCATCCCAACCTCAAGGACCACATGCCCGACGACGGCCTGTTGGTCGACTTTATCCCGCATATCGCAACGACGGCCGAGCTGCGGCACAAGCTGCTGGTCGACAACCCGATGCGGCTTTACTGGAGCAGCTAAAGTCATGGCACTCGACAAACCGTACAAGGACATCCCCGGCACGACCATATTCGACGCCGAACAGTCGCGGCTGGGCTATCACCTCAACCAGTTCTGCATGTCGCTGATGAAAGCCGGGAACCGCGAACGCTTCAAGGCCAACGAGCGCGCCTACCTTGATGAATGGCCGATGACCGAGGAGCAAAAGCAGGCGGTGATGGCGCGGGACCTGAATCGGTGTATCGCCGCCGGCGGCAACATTTATTTCCTGGCCAAGATCGGCGCCACCGACGGCCGGAGCTTTCAATACATGGCCGCGAGCATGACCGGCATGACGCAGGAGGAGTACGCGAAAATGATGCTGAACGGCGGCCGCTCGATCGAGGGCAACCGGACACTCGGAGAAAAGAAGCATGGCTAAGATCACCGCCAGCGTCTACACCTCGCACGTGCCGGCCATCGGCGCGGCGCTCGACCTGGGCAAGAGCGGCGACCCGTACTGGCAGCCCTTGTTCAAAGGCTACGAGCCGTCGAAGGAATGGCTGAAGGCGCATACACCCGACGTCGTCTTCCTGGTCTACAACGATCACGCGACGGCGTTCAGCCTGGAGGTGATCCCTACCTTCGCCATCGGCTGCGCCGCCGAATTCAAGCCCGCCGACGAAGGCTGGGGCCCGCGCCAGGTGCCCACCGTCATCGGTCACCCGGAGCTGGCTGCGCATATCGCGCAGTCGGTGATCCAGGACAATTTCGATCTCACCATCGTCAACAAGATGGACGTNNTCTGGGGCACCGGCGGGATGAGCCACCAGTTGCAAGGTCAACGCGCCGGGCTGATCAACAAGGCTTTCGACAACGCGTTCCTGGATCAGCTGATCGCCGACCCCGAAGGCTTGTCCAGGAGGCCCCATATCGACTATGTGCGCGAAGCGGGCTCCGAAGGCGTCGAGCTCGTGATGTGGCTGATCGCGCG
>PLYG01000459.1:0-4013 GCA_003153335.1 Betaproteobacteria bacterium
GGTCAAGGAGCGCGAGTTCGTCGACGCCGGGCGCGCGCTCGGCTATTCCGATACCCGGCTCCTGGTCGTCCATATCCTGCCGAACATCCTGCCCGAAATCCTGGTGATGGGGTCGCTCTGGCTCGCCAACGCGATTCGCACCGAGGCATCGCTGGCCTTCGTCGGCCTCGGGGTCAAGCCGCCGATCGCGACCTGGGGCGGGATGATCCGCGAAGGCTTCGAGAATATTCTCGACAGCTACTGGCTGGCGCTGGTGCCCGGCGTCGCCATCCTTATCGTGATCTTCGCGCTCAACCTGCTCGGCGACGGCCTGCGCGATGCGATCGATCCGAAGCTGAAGGGTGAAACGTAGTGCAGTCCGGTGACAGTTGCCGGGGCTTCGCCATCACCGGAACGACGATGAGGGAGACTTCGTGACGCGCGACGAAAGCCCCGGGGTCCCCGCCCTCGCGGGGACGACAAAGGATACTGCGGCAGCAGCGCCTGCTCAGTCACCAGTCCTCGCCGTGCGCGACCTGGCCACTGCATTCCGCGTTGACGGTGTGTGGACGACAGTCGTCAAAGGGATTTCATTCGAGATCGGGCAACGCGAGACGGTGGCGATCGTCGGCGAATCGGGTTCGGGCAAAAGTGTGACCGCGCTGTCGATCATGGGATTGTTGCCCGCCGCGAACAGCCGCGTCTCCGGCGCAGTCCTGCTCGAAGGGCACGATCTCCTCAAGCTGCCGGAAAACGAGATGCGCCAAGTGCGCGGCAACCTGATTTCAATGATCTTTCAGGAGCCGATGACCAGTCTCAACCCGGTGTTGACGCTCGGCTTCCAGATCGCCGAAGCGCTGATCTACCATCGCGGGCTCGATCGCGCGCAGGCGGAAGCCGAAACGCTGCGCATCCTCGAGCGCGTGCGGATTCCGTCCGCGACGTCGCGATTGCATGAGTACCCACACCGGCTCTCCGGCGGCATGCGCCAGCGGNNGCGCTCGACGTCACGATCCAGGCCGAGATCCTCGAACTGATCAAGCTGCTGCAGGACGAGGAAGGCATGTCGGTGGCGTTCATCACGCACGACATGGGTGTGGTGGCCGAAATCGCCGATCGCACCGTCGTCATGCTCAATGGCAATGCGGTCGAGCAAGCGCCCACCGCGCAGCTTTTCGCATCGCCCAAGGTGCCGTATACCCGCGCGTTGCTCGCCGCGGTGCCGCGCCTGGGCTCGATGAAGGGCCGGCCCGACCCCCAGCGGTTCCCGATCGTCGATCCTGTTACCGGCGCGCGCGAGACCGTCCCCGAAACCGCGTCGACAGCCGCCGTGGCCAAGCGCCCGGTGCTCGAAGTCGCCAACCTGGTGACGCGCTTCGACATTCACTCCGGCCTGCTGAGCCGCGTCCGCGCGCGGGTGCACGCGGTCGAGAACGTGTCGTTTTCGCTGCACGCCGGCGAAACGCTCGCGCTCGTCGGCGAGAGCGGTTGCGGCAAGTCGACGACAGGCCGCTCGATCCTGCGCCTGGTCGAGCCGAAATCCGGAACCATCCTGTTCGAGGGCCGGGATGTGCGCTTGCTCGACCGCGCCGGGCTGCGCGCGGCACGCCAGAGAATGCAGATGATTTTCCAGGATCCGTTCGCAAGCCTCAATCCGCGCAAGACGGTCGGCGGCGCGATCGCCGAACCGATGATCGTGCATGGCCTGCTCAGTCGTGCGGATGCGCGCGACCGGGTCAGCGAGCTGCTGCGCAAGGTCGGCCTCTCACCCGACATGGCAAGCCGCTTTCCGCATGAATTCTCCGGCGGCCAGCGGCAGCGCCTGTGCATCGCGCGCGCGCTCGCGCTGGCGCCGAAGCTGCTGGTCGCCGACGAAGCCGTATCGGCGCTCGACGTGTCGATCAAGGCACAGGTGATCAATCTGATGATGGATCTGCAGGCGGACATGGGGCTGGCTTATCTGTTCATCTCGCACGACATTGCGGTCGTCGAGCGCGTCAGCCACCGCGTCGCGGTCATGTATCTGGGCGAGATCGTCGAGATCGGGCCGCGCGCGGCGATTATGGAAAACCCGCAACACCCGTATACGAAGCGGCTGATCGCGGCGGTGCCGGTGCCGGAGGCGGGCCGCCGCAGGCTGCGGCGAGGACTATCGACGACCGAGATTCCCAGCCCGGTGCACCAGGTTGATTATGTGCCCGCACCGCGACTCTATCGCGAGATCGGTCCGGGGCATATCGTGCAGGCGTTCGACCCCTAGTAGGTTAATAGGGGACAGACCACGTTTAATGCGTTTAATGATTTGCCAAGACGGGAGAAAACGCGCGAGAAAACGTGGTCTGTCCCCTATTTTCCATCATGATTTACCAAGACGCGAGAAAAAGTGGTCTGTCCCCTATTTTCCCCTATTTTCCCAAGGGAAGTCATCCATGCCTGAAGACATGCCCAACTCACCAGCGAATTCCGCGCGCAGCGCCCACGTTCCGGCTTTCGTCCAGGGACTGGCATTCTCCGACCTGCCCGCGGATGTGGTCGAGCAGGCACGGCGCTGTCTGCTCGACCTGATCGGCGTCGCCGCCGCGGGCAGCCGGACCAGCGCGGCGCAAGTCGCCGGCCATTACGCAGCAACGCAGCTACGCGGCAGCGAGTCCGAAGCGCGGATGTTGTTCGACGGCCGGCGCGCGGGCCTCGCGGGCGCCGCATTCGCCGGCGCGACGACGATCGATTCGTTCGATGCGCACGACGGGCATGTGCTGGTCAAGGGTCATGCCGGCGTCGCCGTGCTGCCTGCGCTGCTGGCATTCGTCGATTCCGGCGCCGTCTGTGACGCCCGCGAATTCATCACCGCTCTGGTGCTCGGCTACGAAGTCGCGACGCGTGCCGGCATTGCGCTGCACGCGAGCGTCCCCGACTTCCATTGTTCGGGCGCCTGGAACGCCATCGCCTGCGCGGCGATAGGCGCGAGGCTCCAGGGTCTGGCCAACGAACAAATCCGCCACGCGCTGGGCATCGCCGAATATTTCGGGCCGCGCGGCCAACTTGTCCGCGGCTGCGATTCGCCGTCGATGGTCAAGGATGGTTCCGGCTGGGGCGCGCATGCCGGCGTCTCGGCTGCGCTGCTCGCTCGCGCGGGATTCACCGGCGCGCCGGCGGTGACGGTCGAACACGGCGATGCCGCTTCCTGCTGGAGTGACGTGGGCGTGCGCTGGCGGATTCGCGAGCAATACTTCAAGGCGTACCCCGTATGCCGCTGGGCGCAACCGGCGATCGAAGCAGCATTCGCCTTGCAGCGTGCGGCTAACTTTTCGGCAGACGACATCGAAGAAATCGCCATCGAGACATTCGCGCAAGCGGCTGCGCTCGGCGCCGGCTGCACGATTCCGAGCGCGACGGACGAGGCGCAGTACAGTCTGCCGTTTCCGGTGGCCGCCGCGCTGGTGTTCGGCCAGGTCGGCGCCGCGGAAATCGAACTGCCCCGTCTCGCCGATCCGCGGATTCACCGGCTGCTCGGTGCGATGAAGGTGATTGAAGATGCCGAATTCTCCCGCCGCTTTCCGGCGGAGCGCTGGGCGCGCGTACGGATAACGCTCAAGGATGGCCGCATGCTCGCCTCCGAGCCCGCGATCGCGCGGGGCAATCCGGAAAATCCACTGAGCGATGCCGAGATGCGCGACAAATACCGCGCGTTGGCGGAGCCCGTGCTGGGGACGGAACGCGCGGCCCGGATCGAGCGGGCGGTCGACGGACTGGCGGGCGATCCGGCGGCGCTCGCGACGCTGATGGAAAGTGCGCTGCGCCGGTGTTGAGCCAAATCGGCGATGCCTTAATTAGGGGACAGACCACGTTTAATGATTTGCCGAGACGCGAGAAAACGTGGTCTGTCCCCTATTTTCATGTCGAATCGACGCGAGCCGCGGTCGGATTCGTCTCATCGGCCTACCGTGGCAGTCGATACCATCGGCGGCACTGGGTTAAATTGGGGACAGACCACGTTTAATGGTTTACCAAGGCGCGAGAAAACGTGGTCTGTCCCC
>PLYG01000459.1:4059-12325 GCA_003153335.1 Betaproteobacteria bacterium
CCTCGGGCTCGACCTGGCATGCGGCGGGCGGCATGCACACGTTGAATGGCGATCCGAACGTCGCCAAGCTGCAGGAATACACGATCAAGCTGTACAAGGAAATCGAGGAAGCATCAGGCCAGTCGTGCGGCATCCACATCACGGCAGGGGTCGACCTTGCCGGAACGCCGGAGCGGATGGACTTTCTGAAGCTCGCTTGCGCCCGCGCCCGCTACCTCGGGCTCGACATGGAAATCATCTCGATCGACGAGGCGGCGCGACTGTTTCCGTTGCTGGACAAGCAGCACTTCGTCGGCGCGTTGTACAACCCGCTCGAAGGCCATGTCGATCCGGCCGGCGTCACCCAGGCATACGCGAAGGCGGCGCGCAACATGGGCGCCGAAGTCTATCGCTTTACGCGCGTCACTGCGCTCGAGCAGCGCACCGACGGCTCGTGGGATGTGATCACCGAAAAGGGCAGTCTCAACGCGCAGCACGTCGTCAACGCGGGCGGTCTGTGGGCGCGCGAGGTAGGCCGGATGGTCGGGCTGGAACTACCGGTGCTGGCGATGGAACACCAGTACCTGATCACCGGCGAGATTCCGGAAGTCAAGGCGTCGGTAAAGGAAATGCTGCACGTCATCGACTTCGAGGGCGAGATCTACATGCGCCAGGAAGGCCAGGGTATGCTGATCGGCACTTACGAAAAGCGCGGCGTGCCGTGGGCCGAGCGCGACACGCCGTGGGATTTCACGCACGAATTGCTGCCGCCCGATCTCGACCGGATCGCGCCCAGCCTGGAAGTCGGGTTCAGGCATTTCCCGGNNCGCCGGACGGCAATCCGCTGATCGGCCCGATCCGCGGTCTATCGAACTATTGGGTCGCCTGCGGCGTGATGGCCGGGTTCAGCCAGGGGGGCGGCGTCGGTCTCGCGCTGTCCAACTGGATGATCAACGGCGACCCGGGCTTCGACGTCTGGGCGATGGACGTCGCGCGTTTCGGCGACTGGGCGACGCTGGCGTACACCAACGCGAAGGTCCGCGAAAACTATTCGCGCCGCTTCCGTATCCGGTTTCCCAACGAGGAGCTGCCGGCCGCGCGTCCACTGCGGATGACGCCGGTCTATGATCGCCTCAAGGCCAGGGGCGCAGTGTTCGGTGTGGCGTTTGGGATCGAGCACGCGCTCTGGTTCGCCCCTGTGGGAACGGCGCCGGTCGAGGATGTCACGTATCGCCGCTCGAATGCGCACGCACCGGTTGCGGCGGAATGCCGCGCGGTGCGTAGTGCGGTCGGGCTGCTGGAAATCTCGACATTCTCCCGGTACGAAGTCACTGGGCCCGGCGCCGAAGCGTGGCTGAACCATGTCCTCGCCAACAAGCCGCCACGCGTCGGCAGGATGACACTGTCACCAATGCTCAATCAGCGCGGCAAGCTGATCGGCGACTTCACCGTCGCCAATGCGGGCAATGGCCGCTGTTACGTTTTCGGCAGCGGGATTGCCGAGCAATATCACTTGCGCTGGCTGGAAGCGCGGCTTCCGCGCGACGGCGTCACGCTGCGCTCGCTGCGCACTGAACTCCTCGGCTTCGCGATTGCGGGACCCAAGTCGCGCGAACTGCTGGCGCGGGTTTGTGGCAGCGATGTATCAAACGAAGCGTTTCCGTTCCTGGCTTTTCGCGAGACCACCGTGGGCATGGTACCGGCGAAGATTGGGCGCATTTCGTTCACCGGCGAGCTGGGCTACGAAATATGGGTGACGGCTGATTATCAGTTGGCGCTCTACGAAGCACTGCTCGCGGCGGGCGCCGACCTGGGGCTCACGCACTTCGGGTCGCGCACGCTCAATTCATTGCGTCTGGAAAAGAGCTTCGGCAACTGGGCGCGCGAATACCGTCCGATCTATTCCCCCGTCGAAGCCGGCCTCGATCGCTTCATCAATCTCGACAAGGGCGAGTTCATCGGGCGCGACGCGTATCTGCGCGACAGGGAAGCCGGCGGCGCGCGGCGGCTGATCACGCTGACCATCGATGCCGTTGAGGCCGACGCGATCGGCGACGAGCCGGTCTGGCACGATGGCAAGGTCGTCGGCTGGATCACCTCCGGCGGTTACGGCCATTGCGTGGGAAAGTCCATTGCGCTCGGATACGTCTCCGCGGCCCTCACCAATGCGGATAGCGGCTTCGAAGTAGAGCTGCTCGGCGAACTCCGACCGGCGACACTGGCGCGAGAGGCGCTGTACGATCCCGAAGGCACCAGGATGCGTGGGTAATTGGGGACAGACCACGTTTTCTCTTTCTCACTTGGTCACAAGAGGTCCCATTGTTCAACAGATATCTCTGATTTCTTCGTTGGCCTCCCCGGCAGCCCACGCCGAGCGCGCCGCCCCAATGTTCCCTCGATCTGCGCCTTAAACCGGTTCCCGCCCAGTGCCGTGTTGCCGTTGGTTGCACAACGAATTTCTTCGATTCGCCGCGGATCCAGATCCGCCTCCAACAGTGCGCAGTACGCTTCACGCCGACTCTCCTCTGTCTTACCCAGCCGCCGATACTCCTCGTGCGGGGTGATCAGCACATCGGAGTTGCCTTCCGCATTGCAGCGGTAACTCGACCACGGGTAGGCGCGGGGATGTCCGACCATCGCGGCGCGCACCGGGTTTAGTTCGATGTAGCGATAGCACGTCAGCAGATACTCTTCGCTTTGCGTCAGGCACGAACGGAACCGGCCTTCCCACAGCGTCCCCGACCGCTGATGTGTGCGGTTGACGTATTGCACGTAGCGCTGTCCCAGCTGCTTCATCATCTGTGATGCACTTCCGGTTTCCTCGGGGCTGAGCAACAGATGCACATGATTCGTCATCAGTACGTAGGCGTGCACCGCGCACTGAAACTTGCCTGCAACTTCGCGCAGGCAATCGAGGTAGAACCGGTAGTCCCCATCGGCAAAGAAACACTTCGACCGGTTGTTGCCTCGCTGGATGATGTGCCAGGGAACGCCGGGAAGGTTGAGACGGGCGCGGCGGGGCATGCGCAGGGTCGGCTCGAGTTAGTCAGGGCCAGACCTTAGCCGGAAAAACGTGGTCTGTCCCCTACTGGAACGGGTGGGTTTCTTCGGCCAGCAAACCCAACGAACCGAGGTTGCCCTGCTGGCTGGTGTTCGCAAGAACGTCGTGGAAGATCGGTCGAGTGGAGGGATGCGGGAAACCGGCGAGGGTTGATCAGGCCAGAGTCGCCGCCGAAGAAAACGTGGTCTGTCCCCTATTAGAGGGAATCACCAGTACGTGACGACCATTTTCGTCGCGAGCACGTAGAGCAGGCACGCGAACACGCGGCGCAGGGTATGGACGGGGAGCTTGTGTGCGGCCCTCGCGCCGATCGGTGCGGTGATCACGCTGCCCAGCACCAGCATCGCCAGCGCCGGCAGCAGCACGAAGCCGATGCTCCAAGGCGGCAGGTTCGGAACGCGCCAGCCGGAGACGATGTAGCCGATGGTACCGACCACCGCGACCGGGATGCCGATGGCGGCGCCGGTGCCGATCGCGGTATGCATGCGCACGCCGCAGAACAGCATGAACGGGACGGTCAGGAACGTGCCCCCGGCCGAGACGAGCCCGGAGATGATGCCGATCACGGTGCCGACGCCAAACACCGGCAGCGCGCCCGGCATGGTGGCATGGACGCTGGGCTTGGTGCCCAGAAAAATCTGCGTCGCGCCGGCGTACACGATCACGGCAAACGCGAGTGCGAGCGTGCGCTGCGGAATCCAGCCCGAGGCCACCGTCGATACCAGCGCGCCGAGCAGCATCCCGGGCACCATCCGGCGCACGATCCGCCAGTCGACCGCTCCGTGCTTGTGATGTTCACGGACGCTGGCGCTGGAGGTGAATATGATCGACGCCATCGCCGTGCCCAACGCCATATGCACGTTATGGTCGAGGGTGAGTCCCTGCGCAAGAAACATGGCAGCGAGCACCGGCACCAGCGTCATGCCGCCGCCGATTCCCAGCAGTCCCGCGAGAAACCCCACCAGCGCCCCGGTCACGGCGTACGCCGAAAGCCAGATCATCGGCTGCGATCAGGATGCTTGGTGGTCATGGATTCCAGTCTGGTTGCCGTGCTGCCGCGGAACGCCGCGATTACATCGGAGGCGATGCCGCCAATTATAACCGCGGCGTTTATCGCACCGCACCGCCGGCACGGGTGTGACGGGTGGCATGCCGGAAGATGACGGTTGATTGATGGCCTGGTCGCGAATACTGCCGAAGAAAACGTGGTCTGTCCCCTATTTGCGCGTCATCACCCACCGCGTTGCCATGGGGATTGACGCGCGGCGTGCGGCACACAATACTTCGCCCTGCGGGTCGAAGAACCCGGTACCATCACTACCCGCCCAGCGCACAAATTGTCGCGGCCGGCAGCGCATTTATCAGGAGCCATTGATGATCAGATCCAGACTATTCCGCGGAGCGCTTGCCGCACTCGCGGTTATCACCGCCGGCACGAATTTCGCGCCGGCTGTCGCGCAGGACATGCTGAAGGTCGCGGCGGGTCAGCGCGGCAACTGGGATACGTCGATTTGCGAGGTGGGCCAGCGCGCCGGCATTTTCAAGAAGCACGGCATTGCTCTCGAAATCCTGTACACGCAAGGCGGCGGTGAGACGCAGCAGGCCGTGCTCTCCGGCAGCGTGGACATCGGTGTCGCGCCCGGCATCATGGGCGTATTGAGCGCGTTCTCCAAGGGCGCGCCAGTGCGCATCATCGGTGCCGAAACGACCGGCGCCAGCGATCTGTACTGGTACGTCGCGACGACCTCTCCGATCAAGACCCTCAAGGACACCGAGGGCAAGACGATCTCCTACTCGACCAACGGCTCGTCGACACACGGCATCGTGACCGCCTTCATGAAACAGTACGACCTGAAGGCCAAGCCCACGGCGACCGGCGGCCCGGCGCCGACGCTCACCCAGGTGATGTCCGGCCAGATCGATGTGGGCTGGTCGGCGCCGCCCTTTGGCCTGCAGCAACTCGACGAAGGCAAGATCCGCGTCGTCGCCAGCGGCAACGACGCAACGGTGTTCAAAGGCCAGACGGTGCGCCTCTTGATCACCAACGTGCAGACGCTGCAAACGAAGAAGCCGGTGATCGAACGCTTTATGAAAGCCTATCGCGAGACCGTCGATTATATGTACTCGGACGATCCCGCCATGTTCAAAACCTACGCGGACTTTGTCGGCATTCCGGTGGCGATCGCCAAGCGCACGCGCGACGGCTTCTTCCCCAGGGCCGCCGTCGATCCGGACCAGATCGTCGGTCTCGCCACCATCGTGCCGGACGCCGTGACGCTCAAGTTCACGGCAGCACCGCTGACCAGGGAACAACTGGACACGTTGATCCAGATTCCGCCACGGCAATAGGCGGGGGCGGCGAGTTGACCGATAAGGCCGCCGGGATCGAACGCCCATCGGGCGCCACGGCGACCGAGCCGCAATTCGGCAGCGACGTCGTGGCCCAGACGCTGCGCGCGATCGGCGTACCCTACATCGCGCTGACTCCGGGCGCGAGCTTTCGCGGCCTGCACGACAGCCTGGTCAACTATCTGGGCAACCGCGATCCGCAGATGCTCTTGTGCCTGCACGAAGAGCACGCGGTGGCGATTGCGCATGGCTATGCAAAAGTGACGGGTAAGCCATTGGCGGTGGCGGTGCATTCCAATGTCGGGCTGATGCACGCGACGATGGCCATTTTCAACGCCTGGTGCGACCGGATGCCGGTGGTGATCCTGGGCGCGACCGGCCCGGTCGATGCGGTGAAGCGCCGGCCCTGGATCGACTGGATCCACACGACCACCGATCAAGCCGCGCTCGTGCGCAACTTCATCAAATGGGATAACCAGCCGGGTTCGGTGACCGCGTCGGTCGAGGCCGTGCTGCGGGCCGGGATGATCGCGCGCACGCCCCCGTACGGCCCGACGTACGTCGTCTTCGATGCGGCGCTGCAAGAAGAGAAGTTCGACGCGATCCCGATCCCGGACCCCGCGCGCTACGCGCCGCCGGTGCACGGGCCGGACCCCACGCAGATCGCCGAGTTGGCGAAGCTGCTCTCGGCGGCGCGTTCGCCGCTGATCCTCGCGGGCCGCGTGTCGCGCACCGAGGCCGGATGGAAGGAGCGCATCGCGCTCGCCGAGCGGCTCGGCGCACGCGTGCTCACCGACGGGAAGGTCGCGGCCGCGTTCCCGAGCCATCACCCGCTGCACCCGCTGCCGCCCACGCTCTTCCTCTCCGAAGAAGCGCGTCAGATGGTCGCGACGGCGGACGTGATCCTGTCGCTCGACTGGGTCGATCTCGGTGGCGCGCTGTCCGCCGCGTTCGGTTCCAACGTCACGGCGAAGGTCGCGAACGCGAGTCTCGATTTCGAACTGCATCGCGGCTGGAACATGGAGTATCAGGCGCTGCCGGTCGTCGACATCGCGCTCGCGGCCGAACCCGACAGCGTCGTGCGCGCGCTCTTGGAAGCGCTCGGACCGGCGAAGACGCCGGTCGCGCTCCCGCCGCCGCGCGCGAAGGCGCCGGCCCCGCAGGGCGGAGGCCCGTTCGGCATCCGCGACGTCGCGGCGGCCGTGTTCGAAGCGGTCGGAAAACGCGCCGCAACGTTCATCAAATTGCCGATCGGCTGGTCCTGGGAAGACACGCGAATCGAGGGTCCGCTGGACTACATGGGCGGCGACGGCGGCGGCGGCGTCGGTTCCGGCCCCGGCATCTCGGTCGGTGCGGCGCTCGCGCTGCGCGACTACCAGCCGGGACGGCTGCCGGTGACGGTCATCGGCGACGGCGATTTCCTGATGGGCGGCACCGCGATTTGGTCGGCGGTGCACGGGAAGATTCCGCTCCTCGTCGTGGTCGCGAACAACCGCTCGTACTTCAACGACGAGCTGCACCAGCAGCGGGTCGCGGAGATGCGCGACCGGCCGGTGGAGCGCCGCTGGATCGGCCAGCGCATCGCCGACCCGGCGGTCGACATCGCGACCTTTGCCAAGTCGCTCGGCGCGACCGGTTTCGGACCGGTCGACACGCGCGCGGCGATCGACAAAGCGTTGCACGACGCGCTGGCGGTCGTCGAGGCCGGCGGTGTCGCCGTCGTCGACGCGCTCGTCCTGCCCGCGTACGATGTCAAGACCGCGACCGCCATGACGCGGGGACCGGGCGGCTAGCTAGCCTTCGGCTTGGGCCGCGTCGAGGAGCCGCACCACCGCGTCGTGGTCGACGTCCTCGATGCGGCTCGGTTTCCAAAGCGGCGTGCGGTCCTTGTCCAAGATGACCGCGCGCACGCCTTCGGCGTACTCCGGCGTGCGCGCCAGCCATCCGGCCAGCCGGCCCTCGAGGGCGAAGGCGGCTTCGAGCGACAGCGTGCGCTCGCGCTTCAGCAACTCGAACGTCAGAGCGGCCGCGGTCGGGCTGATGCGCCGCAGTGCGGCCAGGGTCGTCACCGCCCAGGGGGACGAATCGCGCTCGAGGGCGGCGACGATCGCGCTCACGCCGTCTCGGCCGAACGCGGCGTCGATCGCGGCCCGGTGCGGTGCGAGCGGCGCTTCCGGGAGTTCGGCCGCGAGCGCGGTCAAGGCGGCGTCGATCTCGCCCGCGTCCGCGCAGCCGGCCAGTAGCGCCTCCACCTCGCCCGCGCGGTCCACCGCGAGCGCGTGCGTCGCCAAGCCGATGGCGCGCGCGTCGGATGCTCCCAGCCGCGCGCCGGTGAGCGCGAGGTAGGTCCCGACGGCGCCGGGCAAGCGCACGAAAAGCCACGCCACGCCGCAATCGGGGATGTAGCCGAGGTCCGTCTCCGGCATCGCGAGCAGGGCGCGCTCGGTGACCAGCCGGTAGCGCGCGTGCATCGCCAGACCCATCCCGCCGCCCATGCAGACGCCGTCGATCACGGCGACGACCGGTTTGGGATAGCGGTGGATCAAGCCGTCGATCCGGTACTCTTCGCGAAACAGGGCGTCGACGAGGTCGCCGTCGCCGGCGCGCACGCGTTCGAGCGTGAAGCGCACGTCACCGCCGGCGCAGAACGCCTTGCCCGCGCCNNCGACCGACGTTTCGACCGTTGCCAAGACTGGGGGGCGGTCTAGCCTGCGACGATTTCGGCGACGCGCGAGGCCATCGAGTCCGCGGTGCGCGCGGCCTCGTCGTCGTTCGAGGCCTCGGCCAGGATGTTGATCGAGGCCTCGGAGGCGTCGGGCAGGACGAGCACCCAGCCGCCTTCGCGCGCGATCCGGATCCCGTCGATCATCTGGACGT
>PLYG01000058.1 GCA_003153335.1 Betaproteobacteria bacterium
GATTCTTCGGTCCGCTGACAGGGTAAGCGTTGTTATAGGCACGATACAGCGGCTGCGTATTGGCCGGACAGGACGGCACCCCGTTCGCAGCAGCGCTCGGCGGTGTCGTGGAATAGCTGAGGCCTTCATAATTCCATTGTTGCACTGTTGCGGGCCTGGGCGTGACCTGCGCGGCAATTAGAGCGTTACACTCGTTGACATCGACAGTAAAGAAATGCGAGTTGGGACCGGNNGAATTCGGAAAGTCCGCGGTATCGAGATATTCAACCACGCCTGGTTTGACCGTCTGCGCATCAACAGAGTCGGAAGACTGCCCGCCACGAACCAGGCGCACGAAGTCGTTGCTCGACTTATTGTCGGGGCCGGTACCGCCATCATAGAAAAAGACGGCATACGCGAACGAAGGATTCGGGACATTCGACGAACCAGACCAGAAAGTCGACATACTCGCTCCCGGAAATAGGGTCTGGTTGATCGTCGGGGAGTAACCGCAGAACTCGACGATGGATACGAGTTCCTTTATGTTCGGCAGGCGCCAGTCGCTGTACCCTGCGGTAGTGTCCGCAGCAGCGGCCGCCAGGGCGGCGCGCCAGGCGNNCATCAGGCCGGTCAGGCTATGCGTGAGCGTGCCGTTGCCATGGTTGGTGAAGGCGCTGGTTGGCGTGGATTCGATCACGCTGGCATTGGGGTTGCCTGCAGTGCAGGCGGCGGCGCCAGCCTCAAATGCAGTGGCCTGCATGGCGAGGAGGGCGGCCAGGGCGAGTTGATTGCGGTACATGAGGGACTCCTGACAGGGATTCAGCTTGCGCATCTATTACGTTGATTCCGGGGGATGGTCGTAACGGGCCATGACGACAAATGATCAAAAGGGTCTAAAACTGCGCGCCACGAACCAAGCGCACGTAGTTGTGGGAACTGTTCGACTTGCTGCTGGCAGACGTATTGCCAGTATGGAAATTGACGTTGAACGCGCGGTCAAGAACCAGGAGATACGACGAACCAGTCCAGAAAAACGACGAATCACTGGTGTTAGGGAAGTAGGTCTGGTCGATGCTCGGAATCGATCCATTGGCATAGACCAGGGTGAAGAGTTCGCGCACCGTCGGCATGCGCCAGTCGGTGTAGGTGCAGAGTGCGGCGGCGTTGACCGCGGTTACAAATGCCTGGGTGTTGCATAGGTTGCCTTGCAAGGTGGCATTGCAGGTATTGCCGCCCGTGCTGCCGGCATTGCCGCCGTTGGTGCTGCCGTCGCTGTTGTACCAGTTGTAGGTATGGCCGAAATAACGCGGGTCGGTGACGGCGGCGGTCTTGACTTCCCACGTCAGGGCAGTGACGTTGTCCCGGGTGCATGCCCAATCAGTGGCGGCGGTGCCCAGGGTGGCGCTGGCAGCGAGCGCGGTGCCGTTGTTGGCGATCTTGGTGTAGTCGAAGCCCTTGGCGCCCGCGCCCGTTTTGGGCAGCGCGCTGGCCGCTGCTGCTGCATCGCGCCCGTAGCGGCAGTCCTGGCGTGGATGGGTACCGGCGTCGCGGGCGATGCTGGCAGCGTTGGACGCGGCCACGCCGTCGGCAACGGTGTCGTTGTAGCAGGTGTCCTGGCCGGTGTCGGGAAGCCCGACGGCATGGACGGGAACGGCGGCGAACAGCAGGGCGAGCAGGGGTGCACGCGGGAAGCGGGTCATGGTTGTGGCTCCGTGGATCGTGAGCGGGTCGTGATGCGCTCTTGTGGGAGGGTGTTCATCCCCGACAGCGCTGGCTCCGGTAGTTTGAACAGACAAACCTGCGTTACAAGTGGAACGACTTTGCGGGGACTGCGCAGCCTGATTCACTGCGTCACTGCGCATGTTCCTACGACGCTAGTTTGACTGCCGGCAGCAGCGCGGGATAGGCTTCATTTAGAGGATTATTGATCGAGGTCATCAAATCGATCACATTCTCGACGCTTGAGCCTGCGCTGATGACATAGTCGCCCAAGTTCGCGCGATCGGCGCATCGTGCGTTGCGGAAATTCCATTGTGGCTGCCAGTGGACAGGCAAGCGTTCGCCGCAACGTCCACCCCCGAGCGCAATCTGTTCGTTGCCCCTGAACATCATCCCGCCGGGCGCGGCTAGCATCAGGGCCGCGTCATTGAGTCGTGGCAACAGTTCTGCGGCGGAAAGTAATTTTTGCCTATCTTGCACACTCGCCGTTTCGCGGCGGGGACGTCGGTCTCACCTGGTAGCCAGTCAACCACAGGCACCCGTCCAGCCGCACGCGGTGCAGAATTCGCAACCGTCTTTCTTTACTACGGCGGCGCGACCGCAATCCGGACATATCGCGCCCGCTTGCACGCGCAAACCGCCCGCGGCCGTTACGTTCTCGCTGCCGACCGTTTCCAGCACGCCCATAGCGCGCACGGGTTCCCCTTGCGGAGTGAGCACGCCCAGCATGGCGTAGCGGTGCAGGATCAAAGTTGCGAGGTAGGCAATAGTCGAAGGATAGACTTGCTGCCGTTGGGCGCCAGGCACAGGGGCAAAAAAATCGCCGCGTGGCTCGCCATAATTCAAGAGCTTTTTCAATTTCAGCCCCACCCACGCCGGATCGATCACGCGCATGTCGAGCGAGAGCAATTTGCACAACCCATCCAAAACGCGCGGATAAACGCCGGCGAGCCACATGGAGTACGGACGGCGTGTGCCGTCCGGCATCAGCAGCTCTTTCAGGCCCACCAGAAAATCGTCGCCGGTGGCGGGGTTGAGCACATCAACGGTCCACGACATGGTGCCGTCGGTGCCGGTCTTCGGTTCCTTCAACGCGAACATGGCATCGACCAGGGGCGTGTTGCCCTCCTGTCCCGCGAAGGTGCCCAATTGCTCGCAGCGATAGCGCACCAGCCGCGCGAAAGCGGCGACGAGCGAAGGCATGAACACTTCCGCGTCGTCGGGCGGGAAGCGTACCGTGAACGCATCGTCGCCGCTGGCGCGGGCCAATGCTTCGAGCTTGTGGGCGAGCCACACGCGGTCGTTGCAGCGCATGTCGATGGACAGCATTTTTGCCGCAGCGCCCAGCCCGCGCGGCTGCTCGTTGCCGTTGACCCACGCTTCAAACGGTTTGCCTTCGGCGTCCTGAGTGACGAAAACGGCGAAGGAGCCCAGCGGGTGTTTGATTTCGGGCGAACACCAGCCCAACGCGCCGTCGGCGAAGTGCGGTCGATTGGGCCAGCGCAGCGACCCTAGCACGGGGTGCGGCAATTCCTTCAGCGTGATGCGCCGATCGCCGCTGGTGTTGAGGTCGAGCGGCATGGTCTTGGTGGCGGATGCGGTAGAGAGCACCGCGCCTAGCAGTTCGTTCGGGCGATAGGTCGCGAGTCCCTTCAGTCCGGCCTTCCACGCTTCGAAATACAAGTCTTCGAAATCGTCGAACGGATAATCGGCCGGCACATTCACCGTTTTGGAAATCGAGGTGTCGACGTGGGGCTGCACGGCGGCCAGCATGCGCATGTGATCGAGCGCATGCATGTCCAGCGCGGTGACGAAATACGGCGGCAGCGCATTGACATCACCGCCCCAGGCACGATAAAGCCGCCACGCATGATCGGCCACCTCGTACTCCTTCGTGCTGCCGTCGGGTTCCCGTTTTTTGCGAAAGTAGTACCAGGAGAACGGGGGCTCGATACCGTTGGACGCATTGTCCGCAAAGGCGAGACTGATGGTGCCGGTGGGTGCGATCGACAATAGATGCGAATTGCGCAAGCCATGCTCGCGGATGCGCGCTTTGATCGGCTCCGGCAAACGGCTCGCAAAGTTCGTGCCATCGAGGTAGCGCGCCGCATCGAACCGGGGAAACGCGCCCTTCTCGCACGCGAGGTCCACGGACGCGTCGTACGCCGCGTCACGCATCGCTTGCGCGATACGCGCGGCCATGGCCCGCGCCTCGTCGGTGTCGTAGCGCAAGCGCAACATCACCAGCGCATCGCCCAGACCGGTGAAGCCTAACCCGATGCGTCGCTTCGCCATTGCTTCGTGCTTCTGCTGTGCGAGCGGCCAGTGCGTGATGTCGAGCACATTGTCCAGCGCGCGCACGGCGATTTGCACCACTTCGGCAAAGGCGGGGAAATCGAATTGCGCATAATCGCCGAAGGGGGCAGTGATGAACTCGGTCAGGTTGATCGAGCCGAGACAGCAGCAGCCATAGGAGGGCAGCGGCTGCTCGCCACACGGATTCGTCGCCTCGATCGACTCGATGTAATACAGATTGTTGTCGCGATTGATGGTGTCGAGAAAAAGAATGCCCGGTTCCGCGTGGTCGTACGTGCTTTCCATCACGCGGCGCCAAAGATCGTGTGCGCGTACCGTACGGTAGACCCACAGCCCATCTTCGCGCCGATGGGCGCCGGCGGCGATGGTCGCGTCATCAGGTTGCGCCCCGTGCACGAGTTGCCAATCGTCCTCGCGCTCCATGGCGCGCATGAAAGCATCAGTGACACCCACACTCACATTGAAGTTGTTGAGTTCACCCTTCAGATCCTTGGCTCGGATGAAACCTTCGATATCGGGATGGTCGATGCGCATCACGCCCATTTGCGCGCCGCGGCGCGCGCCGGCTGACTCCACCGTTTCGCATGAGCGATCAAATACACGCATGTAGGATACCGGTTCGCTCGCCAGGGAATGCGTGCCGCGCACCTTCGCGCCTTTGGGACGGATAGCGGAGAAGTCGTAACCTACGCCTCCGCCGCGGCGCATTGTTTCTGCCGCTTCGCGCAGCGCATCGTAGATCCCGGGCTTGCCGTCGACCATGCCCAACACCGAATCGCCCACCGGCTGCACGAAACAATTAATAAGCGTCGCGTTGATGTCCGTGCCGCAGGCGGAATTGACGCGGCCGGCCGGAATGAACCCGCGGGTCATGGCATGATAAAAACGCGCTTCCCACTGCACGCGCACGGGTTCCGCTTCAGCGGTTGCGAGCCCCCGAGCCACGCGGCGACGTACGTCGTCTATGCCAGCTTCATCGCCCTTGGCGTATTTTTCCAGCAGGACGTTGACCGAAACATCCTGCGCGTCCAGCGCCGGCGCTGCACGCATGTCATTGAGCTTCATCGAAGGGATCCGGGGCAAAGATGACAATTTTACGCGTCTGCCTTGAATTATCGCGCGCGATTTAGCGGTTCTGCCCATAATTGATCGCGATGGGCAGCAAGCTAGCATCCTTCAAGACTCCGATTCCGCAGTTCTTGGAGCACAAGTGATTGCCCTGGGGTCGACGATCGCTGTTGCTCAAATTTCCTTGATCACGCACATCTGGCGATCGTGATTTCTTGCCGGTAGCGTCGCGCCCGTGTCCCGCGAAACAAAAACACCTAGCCGATACTGCGCTAGGTGCTTGAATTTATGGGGTGGCTGACGGGATTCGAACCCGCGACAACCGGAATCACAATCGGAGAAATTGAGAAAACCAGTACCATGCAGGACAAGCAAGAACAAATCAATCAGGCAGTTAGCTGTTCCGGGTTGTTCTCCATATTTCCCAGTTTCTTGCGGTAAGTGTCCCGCCAGTGTCTCACGGCAAACAACCCTCGGATTCACTTAGCGGTCAGACTGTCTGCGCCCACCACCCCCGCACAAACTCGACGAATCGCCCGTCCTCGATGGCAATCTGTTCGCTGCCCCTGAACATCATTCCACCAGGCGCGATCAGCTATAAAGCTGGACATTTCTATTTACTCCCGACAC
>PLYG01000184.1 GCA_003153335.1 Betaproteobacteria bacterium
GGAACGGCGGCTTGAAGCGCGGCTGCCCCTTCTTGCCTTCCATCGATTCGAGCAGCGCGGTTTCCTCGCCGCAGATGTAGGCGCCGTAACCGTGAAACGCATGTAACTGAAACGAAAATTCGGACCCCAGTATCCTGTCCCCCAGATACCCTGCCGCGCGCGCCTCGTCCAGCGCCTCCTCGAAGCGCTCGTAGATATCCCAGATTTCGCCGTGGATATAGTTATAGCCCACAGTAATGCCCATTGCGTATGCCGCAATCGCCATACCCTCGATGACGATATGCGGGTTGTAGCGCAGGATGTCGCGATCCTTGAAGGTGCCAGGCTCGCCTTCGTCCGAGTTGCACACCAGATATTTCTGGCCGGTGTATCCGCGGGGCATGAAGCTCCACTTGAGGCCCGCCGGAAAACCCGCGCCGCCGCGCCCTCGCAGGGCCGACGTCTTCACTTCAGAAGTCACCTTCTCGGGCGGAATCTTTTCGTCCAGAATTTTCTTCAGCGCCGAATAGCCGCCGCGCTTTTCGTAGCTGGCCAGCCGCCAGTTGAGCCCGTCCAGGCCCTTCATGATCTGGGCGTCGGGTCCATAGGCATCGCCAGCAAACGGCGGAGTCATGGGCATACGGGCAGCAGCGCTCATTTCAATTCGTCCAGCAATTCGTCCAGCTTGTCGTTGCTCATCCAGCTGCACATCCGCTTGTTGTCGAGCAGCAGCACAGGCGCGTCACCGCACGCGCCCATGCACTCGCCTTCCTTGAGCGTGAAGCGGCCGTCCGCCGTGGTCTGATTGAAGTCTATGCCCAGCCGGCTTTTCAAATGCGCAGCGGCGTGCGCGCCACCCGACAGCGCACAGGGCAGATTGGTACAGATGGTAATCTTGTGCCGGCCAGCGGGCTTCAGGTTGTACATCGCGTAGAACGACGCGACTTCATAAACCGCGATAGGCGGCATGCCGAGATAATCTGCGACAAAGTCCATGGTCTCCGTCGCCAGCCAGCCTTGTTCATCCTGCGCGACCGCCAGCGCCGCCATCACCGCCGACTGCCTTTGGTCGGCAGGATATTTGGCGACCTCGCGGTCGATTTTTTTCAGAGCGTCTGGGCTGAGCATGGTGGGGGCAGTCAGCGATCGATATCGCCGAAAACGATGTCCTGGGTTCCGATGATGGCCACCACGTCCGCAATCATGTGGCCACGCGCCATTTCGTCCAGCGCGGACAGATGGGCGAACCCCGGCGGGCGCAGTTTAAGCCGGTAAGGCTTGTTGGCGCCGTCGGAAATGATGTACACGCCGAACTCGCCCTTGGGATGTTCCACCGCCGCGTAAACCTCTCCGGGAGGCACATGCATGCCTTCGGTGAAGAGCTTGAAGTGATGGATCAACTCTTCCATGTTGGTTTTCATGTCCACGCGGGACGGCGGTGCGATCTTGTGGTCCTCGACGATCACCGGCCCCGGATGATTGCGCAGCCACTCGACACACTGGCGGATGATCCGGTTCGCCTGCCGCAATTCCTCGATGCGGACCAGATAGCGGTCGTAACAATCGCCGTTGACACCGACGGGAATGTCGAAGTCGAGAAGATCGTACACTTCGTACGGCTGCTTCTTGCGCAGGTCCCAGGGCACGCCCGATCCCCGCAACATCGGGCCGGTGAAACCCAGCGCCATCGCACGTTCGGGAGAGACCACGCCGATGCCCACCGTGCGCTGCTTCCAAATCCGGTTGTCGGTCAGCAGGGTTTCATACTCGTCGACGTAGGTCGGAAACCGATTGGTAAAGTCCTCGATGAAATCGAGCAGGGATCCCTGCCGGTTGGCATTCATCTGCCGCATCGCCTTCGCATTCCGGGTGATCTGTGCCTGATACTGCGGCATGCTGTCGGGCAAGTCACGATACACTCCGCCAGGACGGTAGTAGGCAGCATGCATTCGCGCCCCCGATACCGCCTCGTACATGTCCAACAAGTCCTCGCGCTCGCGAAACGCATACAGGAAAACGGTCATCGCGCCGACGTCGAGAGCATGCGTGCCGAGCCACAACAAGTGATTCAGAGTGCGCGTGATCTCGTCGAACATCACGCGAATGTATTGCGCCCGCAACGGCACTTCCGTCTGCAGCAGCTTTTCGATCGCCAGGCAATATGCGTGCTCGTTGCACATCATGGACATGTAATCCAGGCGGTCCATGTACGGCAGCGATTGGAGATACGTCTTGTGTTCGGCCAGCTTTTCCGTCGCCCGATGCAGCAGCCCGACATGCGGATCCGCGCGCTGCACGACTTCGCCGTCCAGTTCCAGCACCAGCCGCAATACCCCGTGCGCCGCGGGATGCTGCGGGCCAAAATTCATCGTGTAGTTCTTGATCTCCGCCATGGTCAACGTCCCGCGTACTTTTCTTCGCGAATGATCCGCGGTGTCACCTCGCGCGGTTCAATCGTTACCGGCTGGTAGATCACGCGCTTCTGTTCCGGGTCGTAGCGCATTTCGACGTGGCCCGCCAGCGGGAAATCCTTGCGGAAAGGATGTCCGATGAAGCCATAGTCGGTCAGGATCCTTCGGAGGTCGGGGTGCCCCTCGAACATGATCCCGAACAGATCGAACGCCTCGCGCTCGAACCAGTTCGCGCTGGGCCAGATCTCGACCACCGACGCGAGAACCGGGAAATCATCGTCCTGTGCCAGGGCGCGCACCCGCAGCCTGCGGTTGTGCGCCAGAGAAAGCAGATGATAGACGGCGGCGAAGCGCTGTCCAGAGGCACAAACGGCGTCGCCGTATTGCGAATAGTCGACACCGCACACATCAACGAGGGTCGCGAAGCGGAAGTCGGGATGATCGCGCAGCGTGCGCATCACCTCGAGCAGGTCGGTGGCGCCTGTGACCAACGTCGTTTCACCCAGCGCCTGCGTGACAGTACGTGCCTTTTCGCCGAAGATTTTCTGCAGCGAGACCGCAAATTGTTCGGAGCGTGACGACATTTTGTGTTTTTTCTCTTCTACGATCAGCGGGCGATGGTATTGGTGCGGCGTATCTTGTTCTGCAGCTGCAGAATTCCGTACAGCAGCGCTTCCGCAGTCGGCGGGCAGCCCGGCACATACACGTCGACNNTGCGGTCGCAGCCGCGCACCACGGAGTAGGAATAGTGGTAGTACCCGCCGCCATTGGCGCATGAGCCCATCGAGATCACCCACCGGGGTTCCGCCATCTGGTCGTACACCTTGCGCAGCGCCGGCGCCATCTTGTTGCACAGCGTGCCGGCAACAATCATCACGTCGGACTGCCGCGGACTGGGCCGGAACACGATACCGAACCGGTCCAGGTCGTAGCGGGACGCGCCGCAATGCATCATTTCCACGGCGCAGCAGGCAAGGCCAAAGCTCATCGGCCACATCGAACCGTTGCGCGACCAGTTGATCAGGCCGTCCACCGTCGTGGTGACAAACCCTTTGTCCGAAATGCCTTCAGCCATATTGCCCATGTGTATCCCGATGTGCGGTTAAAGCGCGAGCCGGATTGCCGGTGCCGCTATTCCCAGTCCAGCGCTCCCTTTTTCCATTCGTAAACGAACCCGACCACGAGGATGGCGAGAAACACCATCATCGCCATGAACCCGAAGAATCCGATGTCCTGCAATGCGACTGCCCAGGGAAAGAGGAAGGCGATTTCCAGATCGAACAGAATGAACAGAATGGCCACCAGATAATAGCGGACATCGAACTTCATCCGCGCGTCTTCGAACGCCTCGAAACCGCACTCGTACGGAGAAAGCTTGGCCGCATCCGGCCGGTCGACCCCAATCAATCCGCTGAGTACCTTGCCGGTGATGGTCAAGACGGTCCCGAAGGCGAGACCGACAATAATGAAAAGCAGGACTGGAAAATAGTTGGTCAGCATCGTTTTCTTCTCGCGGGCCGCGTTGGCCGCGCTGATATCGTTGATTCCCGCTCATTCAAAAAATAACTATTGCAAATGGTGCCGTCGGGGAGACTCGAACTCCCACGGGTTGCCCCACTACCCCCTCAAAGTAGCGTGTCTACCAATTCCACCACGACGGCAACGGGCAAATCTCGACTACTGCGAACCCGGCGTCCAGCAGCCGGTTTCGAGGGATCATTTCGGAATTTCACCGCTCTTGGTTCCGCCGTCGGCCGGGGCTGCGGGCTCGACCGGGCCCGAAGGCACGCCGCCCGGCACATCCTTGGTTTCGCCCGCGGGCGCCGCCGGCGCCGACTTCAGTACGCTATCCAGAACTCCCTTGGGAGCCGACTTGTGCGCGTACACGTAGGTAAGCACCAGGCTCGAAGCAAAGAATATCGTCGCCAGAACCGCCGTCGTGCGGCTGAGAAAATTCGCCGACCCCGACGCCCCGAACAGACTGCCCGAAGACCCGCTTCCGAATGAAGCGCCCATGTCGGCCCCTTTGCCATGCTGCAAGAGCACCAACGCGATGATCGCCGTGGCGATGATCACATGAATTACCAGCAAGATTACTTCCACACTGACCTCTAGGCTTCCGGCCCCATGGCGAGTTCGCCACAGATTGCCAAAAATTCAACTGCATTCAACGCTGCGCCACCGACCAGACCGCCGTCGATATCGGCGCACGCGAACAATTTGCCCGCGTTGTCCGCCTTGACACTCCCGCCGTACAGCAGCGGTACGTCGCGGGCCGCTTCGCTTACCCTGCCCAATCGTTCCCGCAGCATCCGGTGCACGTCCTGCGCCTGCTCAGGCGAAGCGGTGCGGCCAGTCCCGATCGCCCATACCGGCTCGTAGGCTACAGCCGCGCGGCAAGTGTCGCCGCCCAACCGCTCGACTACCGCATCCAACTGCGCCAGCACGACTTCCGCGGTGCGGTTTGCTTCGCGCTCGAGCAGCGTCTCTCCGACGCAAATGACGGGAATCAACCCGCCGCCGAGGGCAGCTTCTGCCTTTTGCGCCACCAACTCGCTCGATTCGCCGTGATACTGCCGGCGCTCCGAGTGCCCGACAATGACATAAGAGCAACTGAAGTCCCGCAGCATGGCTACCGATACATCCCCGGTAAAAGCGCCCTGTCGGTGCACACTGACATCCTGGGCGCCCCACGCAACACGACTGCCGCTCAACAGTTCCCGTGCCTGGTGCAAGTACGGAAAGGGAACGCAAACGACAACCTGTCCGCCGCACTCCGTACCCTCTATCAACGCCCGCAGCAACCCCACATTGGCTGCACTGCCGCCGTTCATTTTCCAGTTTCCAACAACCAAACGGCGCGGCATCGCTAATCCGGATCCGGGAATTACCAAAGCGGCGAATTATACCGTGCGGTGACTTCGAGGGTCAAACCCAACTACGGGTCAATTGATCTAGAACAAAGGTCGGACAGTGCCGCACGGCGAAGATCTCAACGGCTTTGCGTACGCACGAAAGCTGCGAGTTGATGAAGAAATTCATTCAAATCCCGGTGCAGCCGGTCGAAACCCGCATGTTTTTCGAGCGTCTTCTCATCCATGTACAGCTTGCGGTTGATTTCGATCTGCAGACTGTGCCGCCCCTCGGTTGGACGGCCGTGTTTTTTCACAAGTTCGACACCCTTGAACGGGTCGTTGATCGCAACGCGATAGCCTTTCGCAGCCAGCGTGGCTGAAACGAACGCAGTGAATGCCGGCGCGCAAGTCGTTGCATCGCGATCGCCGAGCACAAAATCGGCACGCTCTCGCCCCGGATCCGACGACAGCGCATCACCCACCGACTGCATGGAATGGCAATTGATGTGCCAGGCGGCGCCGAACCTGCTGTGCGCGCGGTCGAGCGCCTCCTGGACCGCAGCATGGTAGGGGACGTAGCAGAGCGCAATCCGGCGTTGTACTTCCGCGACCGACAGCATGCGGTCATAAAGCGGGATGGCGTTGCCGGCGCTATCGCGCACCAGCTTCCACACCAGCCCCACTCCCAATGCGGTCTTCGGACCGCGTTGCAGTGACAAAGGCCAAGGCTCGGCCAGCAACGCCTCATCGAGGTCCTGCAGGTCCCGATTCGGATCGATATAACTGCGAGGAAAACGCGCTTCGATCAGCGTGGCGCCGATTTCGGGCGCACCCGAATAAAGCTCCTCGACATACGTGTCCTCGGCCAGCCGCACCCAGGAACGCGGCGCGCTGAACCGGAAGTCTTCCGGGTAGCTGCGTCCACTGTGCGGCGAATCGAGGACAATCGGCAGTTCCTGGCCGCACGGTTGATGAAGGAAACAGGGCATCGAAGATCCTGCATTCGGAAAGCGAGACAGTTTACCGCGCCAGGCAAGCATCGTGGCCAATCTCGTTCGACCGCGATTGACCGGGGCTCCGCCGAACCTGCGGGGCGCGCAAGGCAACCCTCTTCCGAAGCAGGGAAATCTCCTATAATCCCCAAGTCTGATCGAGTCCTGGGAAGGTCGTCATGCATGTCTTGTCAAAGGCCGTGTTTCCCTTGGCGTTGTTATGCCTTGCCGGCCTGGCGCAGGCCGGTGAAGTGATCCTGTATGAACATTCGGACTTCAGAGGCCGCACGCTGACGTTGCGCGGAACCGCACCCAACATGGACAGCATCAACTTCAATGACCGGGCTTCGTCCGTTCGCGTGCTCAGCGGCCTGTGGGAGATGTGCACCGATGCGTATTTTCGCGGCCGGTGCGCGACGTTCGGGCCCGGGGATTACCCCAGCCTGGGCGGTCAATCGAACAGTTACTCGTCGGTGCGGGAACTCGCCAGTGGCGGCCGCAGCCGTCCACCGTCTCCCCCCAGTGACGGCGCCATCGTTCTGTTCGACAACGAGGGGTTCCGGGGACGGGGCTTTGGCATCACTTCGGCGATGCCCGATTTTGACCCAGCAGGCTTCAATGACCGTGCCCGATCCTTGATCGTCAAGAGCGGGATCTGGGAGGTTTGCACGGACGCCGATTATCGCGGCCGGTGCCGGATCTTTCCCAAGGGCGAGTATCCGGCGCTGGACCTGGGGCTCAACGATCAGATATCGTCGGCCAGACCCGCCGCCTACGATGGCAACAACTGGAGCGCCGGAGGAGCCACCTGGTTCGGCGCAGGCAACGGCAGCGTTATTTTGTATGCGCATGACAATTTCGAAGGCAGATCGCGTACGCTCGATGGACCAGTGGGAAATTTCGACCAGATCGGCTTCAACGACATGGTGTCCTCGCTGATCGTGCGCAGAGGGCTGTGGGAGTTATGCACGGATGCGGAGTTTCGCGGGACCTGCCGCGTGTATCGCCCGGGAGAGTATCGCTCGGTCGGTCCGCGCCTCAATGCCCAGTTCTCGTCGGCGCGGCTGGTTGGACAGTGACGGGATCTGCCGCTCATGCCTGCCGCAACGATTCCCTATTCCTCCGGCACTCCGCGATGAGCGGGTTCCCGGTCGGACTGGTCGATGACATGGCCGCCCTGCAAACCATTCTGGGAGAGTCCAGGACGATCGCCGTCGTTGGATTGTCCGCGAACTGGCATCGCCCCAGCTTCTTCGCCGCCAAGTACATGCAGGATCACGGGTACCGGATCATTCCGGTCAACCCCAATTACCCAGAAGTGCTGGGGCGGAAATCCTTTGCCTCGCTGGCCGATATCGCGGAACCGGTGGACATCATCGACTGCTTTCGCAAGAGCGCGGAGATGGAGGCGATCGCGCGCGCGGCGGTCGCGATTCGTGCCCGCGTGCTGTGGATGCAACTCGGGGTCATCAATGAGCAGGCGGCACGCATCGCGGCCGCCGCGGGGCTCGCTGTCGTTATGAACCGGTGCGTGAAAATCGAGCATGCGCGGCTGACGGGCGGACTTAACTGGGCGGGCGTCAACACCGGCGTCATTTCCGCCAAACGGCCGGCCAGATCATGACCGATCGAACCTTCGGCTTCGGCACGCTTTGCCTGCATGCGGGCCAGATTCCCGATTCGGCCACTGGCGCGCGGGCAGTTCCGATCTACCAGACAACCTCCTACGTCTTCGACAACGCCGATCATGCCGCAAGCCTGTTCAACCTGCAGACCTTCGGCAACGTCTACACCCGGCTGTCGAATCCAACCACTGCTGTGCTGGAGGAGCGCATGGCCGCGCTCGAGGGCGGAAGGGCGGCTTTGGTCGTTGCGTCGGGGATGGCGGCGCAAATGGCTGCCCTGCTCACCCTGTGCCGGCAGGGCGATCATATCGTCGCCGCGCGTACCCTCTACGGCGGCACCTATTCCCAGCTCGCGGTGACATTTGCGCAATTCGGGATCGACTGCACGTTTGTCGACGCCGACCGGCCTCTGGAATTCGAGCAGGCGATCCGCCGCAATACCAAGGCGCTCTATGCCGAAACGATCGCGAACCCTCAACTCAACGTCCTGGACATTCGCGCTGTCGCCGACGTCGCCCACCGGCACGATCTGCCGCTCGTCATCGACAATACGCTCGCCTCCCCATTTCTGTGCCGGCCCTTCGAGCACGGTGCCGACATTGTTGTGCACTCCGCGACCAAGTACATCGGCGGCCACGGCACGAGCATGGGCGGCGTGGTTGTGGAGTCGGGCAAGTTTCCATGGGACAACGGCAAATTTCCGCAAATGACCGAACCGTCCCAGGGCTATCACGGCGTGCGCTTTTTCGAGACCTTCGGCGACTTCGGCTTCACCATGAAGATGCGGATGGAGATCGTGCGCACGCTGGGTCCCACCATCTCCCCGTTCAATTCCTTTCTGCTGTTGCAAGGGCTTGAAACCCTGCATCTGCGGATGCCGCGCCACTGCGACAATGCGCGGAAGGTGGCCGTTTACCTCGGGAACCATCCGCTAGTCGCGTGGGTCAACTATCCCGGACTGCAGTCCAGTCCTTATCACGCGCTTGCGCAGCGCTATTTGCCGCGCGGCGCGGGCGCCATCATTTCGTTTGGAATCAGGGGCAACTTGCAAGCCGGGATCAAATTCATCGAAGCGTGCCGCTTCCTGAGTCACCTCGCCAACGTGGGCGACGCCAAGTCGCTGGTCATTCATCCCGCTTCGACGACCCACGCCCAGCTCGACGCGGCGGGCCTGCAGTCGGCGGGTATCGGCGAGGGCATGATCCGCCTCT
>PLYG01000528.1 GCA_003153335.1 Betaproteobacteria bacterium
GAGATGCCGCCGCCGGTGATCCAGTGCTTGGTTCCGTTGATGACGTAGCCGCCATCGCGCTCCACCGCCGTAGTCTTGAGCGCGGTCAGATCCGTGCCGACGCCGGGCTCGGTCATGCCGATGGCGGGCTTGTCGCCCTCCTTCAGCACGCGCCGGGCGATCTCGCGCTGCTGCGCCTCGGTACCGTAGGCCATGACGCAGCCGAGCGCCCCCATATTGGTCTCCACCACGATGCGCGCAGTGACTCCGCAATACTTTGCGATTTGCTCGATCGCGAGGACGACGTCGATCAGCGGCCGCTCCGGTCCGCCGAATTTTTTCGGAATGGTCATTCCCAATAATCCGGCGCGGCGCAACGTCGCCACATTCTCATGGGGATACTCGTGGTTGCGGTCCCAGCGCGCCGCTTTGGGGGCGAATTCCTCGCGCCCAATCCGGTCGGCCAAGTCCACGAGCATTTTCTGCGCTTCGTTGAGCTGAAAATCCATTGCTATACCTTTCTCACACCTAAGATCCAAGCAGCCGGCACCATAAGCGATTCATGCCACGGCGGACGCCGATACTTCCACCAGACTCGCACCGGGTTTGACGCGACTGAACACTACCGGTTTGGTGGCGATGGCAAAACGATCATCGTGCCAGGTCACATAGGTGTAACACGAATTGATTCGCCCCGCATGTTCCTACGCTGCCACTTCTCCACATCAAGATGCTTAGGCGCGGAGAGTCTCATAGAGGCGCGCATCATTGAGCAGAATGTCTTTCAGCCAGCTTTGGATGGCGGGAGAATTCAAAGCCTGTGTGCTCATCGAGGTGTGCGCATCCAAGGCACCCATGATCGCGTTCAAGAGCTCCGTTTTCAGGTCGGGCGAATTGGCGAACTGTTCCTTGGTGTTGTTCGCCGCTTGTTGCCTGAGCGTTTCCGACTCCAGCAGCTTGCCCTTGATGACGTGGTTCACGTAAACCAACTGATCCTGGTCCGTGGTATCTGCGCCAAAGAGTTCGTTGAGCTTCTCGATCAGCGCATCCAGGTAAACCTTCTCCTTCTCCTGCACGCTGCCACTGCCGGCATCGGTGATCGGCTCCAGCTTGGGCGTCTCGCCTCCGTATAGCGGCATTGCCCGCTTGCCGAGATCCTTCAGGTGATGATGCGTCAGCACCACTTTCGATAGGTCGATCCCCTCGCGCTCGCGGCCGAACTCCAGCAGCGGCAGCAGGCGTTTGTAGAAGATGGCGCGCTTTTCGATGGCGGTGTTGCCATAGTCGAAGATTTGGGAAAGGAACGTGTAGAGCCTTATGAATGCGCCCATGTCGGTCTTGAACAGGATCAGTGCATTCAACTCGTTCTGCGCTGCCTCGGCGGCCTTCTCGTTCTGTTTCTCCTTCGCCGCCTTCAGGGATTCCTGTGCGGCCTTGTAACGCTTCATGACGCGGTCCTGCACCGGGTCCAGTGCGCCGACCAGTTCGCTTTGTTTCGCGTTCGGGTTCAGTTCCACCGCTACGACGCGGTCCACCTCGAAGTTATCGTAGTGCCCGGCGGCGTCGAGCTTGGCGCGGAGGTCATAGACGAGATTCGGGTCCGTGGTCGCCGAGAGTTCCGCTGTCGTGTAGTAGGTCTTGAAGGCGGCGAGGACTTCCGCCGTGTCGTTGACGAAATCCAGCACGTAGGTCGTGTCCTTACCGGGGTAGGCGCGGTTCAGACGCGATAGAGTTTGTACCGCCTGGACGCCCGCCAGCCGCTTGTCCACATACATCCCGCACAGCAGCGGCTGATCGAAGCCCGTCTGAAATTTGTTCGCCACAAGGAGGATTTGATATTCGTCGCCTTTGAAGGCTTCGCGAATGTCGCGCCCTTTCAGGTTGGGATTCAAAATCCGGCTGTTCTCCGTAAAGCCGTCCGGGCCGGATTCCTTGTCGTTCACTTCGCCGGAAAAGGCCACGACCGTGCCGATCTTGTAGCCATGTTCCTTGATGTATTTCTCGATCGCCAGTTGCCAGCGCACGGCCTCCACCCGACTGCCGACCACGACCATCGCCTTGGCCTGCCCGTTGAGCAGCGGGGCGACATATTCGCGGAAGTGCTCCACCACGATCTGCACTTTCTGCGCGATGTTGTAGGGGTGCAGCCGTACCCAGCCCATGATCCGCTTCATCGCCGTGCTGCGTTCGACTTCCTTTTCGTCAACCTCTTTGCCTTCGTGGGCCAGCTTGAAGGCCACGCTGTAGGGCGTGTAGTTCCGCAACACGTCGAGGATGAACTTCTCCTCAATGGCCTGGCGCATCGAATACACGTGGAACGGGATGGGCACATTGTCGTTCGCGGGCTTGCGCGAGGGATCGGGGCGCGTGCCGAAGATTTCCATCGTCTTGTTCTTCGGCGTCGCGGTGAATGCGACGAACGTGATGCCGCGATCGTCGGCTCGCGCCGCCATCTGCGCCACGAGGATGTCTTCCGTGCTGACTTCGCCGCCGTCGTTCAGCTCCGCAAACTCCTGGGGAGACAGCACCGCCTTCAAGTTCGCCGCCGCCTCGCCAGTCTGTGAGCTGTGCGCCTCGTCGGCGATCACCGCGAAGCGTTTGCCCTGCGCGGCTGCCAGCTTGCGCACGGCTTCCAAGGCGAAGGGGAAGGTCTGAATCGTGCAGACCACGATCTTCTTGGCACCGGAGAGCGCCTCCGCCAGCTCGCTGCTCTTGCTGCCGTCGTTGCCCTTGATCGTTGCCACCACGCCGCTGGTGCGCTGGAAATCGAAGAGCGCCTCCTGGAGCTGCGAGTCGATGACATTGCGGTCCGAGACCACCAGCACGGTATCGAAGATCTTCTTGTGCTGCGCGTCGTGCAGCTCGGCGAGGAAGTGTGCGGTCCACGCGATGGAGTTCGTCTTGCCCGAGCCTGCCGAGTGCTGGACGAGATACTTCCCGCCCGGCCCGTCCTTGAGCACCGCGATCTGGAGCTTGCGCGTCACGTCCAACTGATGGAAGCGGGGGAAGATGATCTTCTCGATCTGCTTTTTCTTGTCCCGTTGCGCGATGAGGTAACGGCCCAGGATTTCCAGCCAGCTTTCGCGCGCCCACACCTGTTCCCAGAGATACGCGGTGCGGTGACCACCCAGCGGGTTGGCCGGGTTGCCCGCCGCGCCTTCGTTGCCCTGGTTGAAGGGCAGGAACACCGTAGCCGGACCGGCCAGCTTGGTCACCATGTGGACCTCGCTGTTGCTTACCGCGAAATGCACCAGCGCGCCGTTGGGAAAGGACAGCAGCGGTTCGCCGCCCTGCCCCTTCGGGCGCGGCAGGCGGTCGAAACGATACTGATCGATCGCGTCGCCGATGCTCTGGGTGAAGTCCGTCTTCAGCTCGGCCGTGGCGACGGCCAAACCGTTGAGAAACAGCACGAGGTCGATGCTGTTCTCGTTGTGCAAGGAATAGCGCAACTGCCGTACGACCCGCAGGCGGTTGGCGGCGTAGCGGGCGAGGATGTCGGCATTGATGGCCAGCGCCGGTTTGAATTCCGCCAACTTGAGTGGTTGCTTCAGGGGGTGCAGTTCGATGCCGTGGCGCAGAACGTCCAGCGTGCCGCGCTGGTCGAGCTGATCCCGCAGGCGGGTCAGCAGCGTGTCGCCGGCCTGCGCGCCGTGGTTCTTGGTGAGAGCTTCCCAGGCTTTCGGCTGTGTAGCTTGTACCCATGCCAGCACATCAGCCGGGAAGAGCGCCCGCGCCCGGTCGTAGCTCGCCGCATCGCCCTCGGCGTAGAGCCAGCCGTGGCCGGCGAGGTGCTCGCAGATCTCGGTCTCGAAGCTGATTTCTTTGTGTACGCTCATGCGCTCGTTTTTTTCTTGTCAGAGTTGCACTATTGCAACGTACACTACCGGCGTCAATATTGACACGCCCTGCCATGGGTGCAAGACCAGCAACTCGGCATCGCTGGAGACGAGCGCCACTGCCTCGCAAACCGAGGCCAGAGCCAAAAACTTGTCGTCAATCGCGTCTCGGCACTCGTTGCACCTCACTCAACGCGACTCATGCACGAGCCGAACGATGTCCTCATCGGTGAGATTCCGCGCAGCATCAGTGAGCGTGCCCTCGGCCTTGGCAAAGTAGGCTTCAAGCTCCTCGACTGCACTACTCTGCTTGCGGCGAGCATCCTGCAATTCCTGCATAGTTTGCGGCGACACTATAAACGCCGCTACACGTCCGTGCCGCATGATGGTGACGGGCTCACGCTGGACCGTGTCGAGCAACTGGCCAAAACGGTTCCGGGCTTCGGCAGAGGTGACGGTGATCATGGGTGTGCTCCATAAAAGAATCGCCAAGCCGCACAGTATAGATAGGATCGGGATTTCTGGCTGTCTTCTGCCGCAATGACCAATCTCAAGCCGACATCGCCTCACGAACGTCGATCTGGCCGGTGACGGCGGCGGCGATGATGGCTTGGCGATATTCACGGAGCTTGGCGTTCTGTTCCTCAGTTGCCATGATCGTTTTATTGATTTGGCTGGAAATGCAATTTATCGCCTTAACAATTTCCGTTTGCTGACAATGGGGTGGAACAGCAAAAACGAACTCTCGGATTTTGTTCAGGTGAAGATTCGTTATCGTGTTTGTCTTCCCCCCGAATGCGATTTGCTCTTTAATCTCATTCGAGAGGAAAACATATTTTGCATATTCGGGCAAGAGGCCGAGGCGGGGCTTAATCAAGCAGAGACTGACAAAGATGCTGAACTCGTCATCGAAATTTACGACGAACGGAACACCAATGGTCCCATTCTTCGAGAGAAGTAGGTCGCCTCTCTGAGGGCGACATCGCCGACTCAGTTCCATATGTTCTGCTAGAGGAATTCGCTTTACTTCTTCCCAATCAATCTTGTCACCATGTATGTCGGTCACTCGAAGAAATGGAATGCCATCAGCGACATATGTTGGGGTTAAGTGCGTTCCGTCGATAATCTGACGAGTAATATACTTGAGTTTCTTAACCAGCCAGTTCTGCGGAATCCGCCCTACCCACTCAATCCCTGAATCCTTCATCTTCACATTGGGATCGAGTCCCTTGGTGACGGCTTGGCTGATGAGTGCCTGCCGCTTTTCGTGCAGCAGTTCAATCATCCGCTGCTTCTTGGCGATCAAGGCGTCGATGGCGGCGGTCTTGCGGTCGAGGAAGGCGGCGATGGATCGCTGCTCCGGCATCGGCGGCACCGGAAACACGGCATCCGCTATGTCCTGTCCACCGAGTCCATAGCGAGTGATCCCATTGGCCGCAACTCGGAACTGGTCCGCGATACCTTCAGCAGCAAATGCTCGAAAGAGGTAACGTCCGTCGCTCACGGCGGCGTCTGGTCGGATGAGCGCCAAGTGATATCCGCAAAGGACGCCCTCAAGCCCGGCCTCCACGAATGCTGGCACGGCAATATCGTTCCACTCTTCTGAGTCCTTGGTGATAAGGACATCCCCAGCCCGAAGTGTAAAAGTGCTGACTTGGTTCAGTGTTGCTGTAGCTTCCATGAACCCCATGCCGGGGCGGATGAAGTCGTTCTTGTAAACGTCCACGTAGTTGCACAGCAGCACCGGCAATTGTCCATCGACAGTCTTCTTGTCAACGTTGCTCAACTTGATGTGAGCGAGCCATTTCAGCTTACGGGTCGTCCANNGCCGGTGACGGCGGCGGAGATCAGCGTGGTCCGACGTTCTTGCAGGAGGTCGATGGCGCGTTGGGCCTCGGCGGTGAGGCTGTCGAACTTGGCGAGTTCGCTGTCGAGGAATGAAGCAATTTCCATCTGCTCCGTAATTGGCGGAAACGCAAAACGGTATCGTCTGAGCTTTTCGGCTGGAAGGTGCTCGATAGTGGTTTCGTTTCCTCCAGCGACAAATACACCCTCATTGGCTGCCCATGACATCAGGTAGTACATGAATCGCGTCGTGTCTTTCTCCGTACAGTTTGGTCTCAGCCGATGAAGGGCCTTTTGGTAGTAACACTCGTCAATCGTTCCCAGCCAAATCGCTGACCGTCCCGGATAGCTTCCGCCTTCATTAACAAGAAGATCGCCAAAGACTAGTCGAAACTTTGATCTTGCGTCCTCGTCAAAATCCATCTGCGGGAGATCGTCAGTATTGACATCTCCCCATTGAACATCGAACACACGCAGATAGGGGCGCAGATGTTCGCCTGTGATCTTCGTGGAATCGAGCATTTTCCCGAGCTGCACGCTGTAGCGATAGGCAACGGGCGAAACACTCCAATGCTCCGGCACGTCGCCGAGCCATTCGATCCCAGAAGGCTTCATGGAGGCGTGGGGATTCAGGCCTTGGGTGACGGCGTGGGAGATGACCGCCTGGCGTTTTTCTTTTAGCAGGTCCATCAGCCGCCGCTGCTCCCCCACCAGCCCATCAATCTTCGCCGTCTCCCGGTCCAGAAAGGCGGCGATGTTTTGCTGTTCCGAAATAGGCGGAACCGTGACTGGCAGGTTTCTAACATCGTCCAGACTGAGCTGAATCTTGGTTCCGCCGTAGCTCTGTGTTTCAAACCATGTCTGCCCAACGAAAGACAGCGCCACGTATCCAACCCATCGAGGCAATAGCCATAATTGCCGCAATCGAGCCAGTGCAACGTGCTGGCTGACGTATGCGGTTTCGAGAGCGTCTGGAACAACCGCAACCGAACCCAAATACGCCGTGACGGAAAACAGAACATCGCCGGTCTGCACCTTGGTTCGAGATCCTTCAGCACCATCGGTCACGGCGACTCGCTGGATGTCCGACAGATCAAGGGCAATACTGTTCCGGGTCAGATTGGCAATGCGAATAAACAACTCCCCCTCGTCGGAGTAGTTCTCAGCCCATCCTCGCGACCCACTCGTTAGAAAATCGAGGTCACGCTTCAGAGAAAACACCGCCCAATGCGCCGGCACTTCCCCCAGCCATTCCACGCCGCTGTCCTTGTATTTCGGGTAGCGCGGGAAGCTCACGCGTCGCCGCCCTTCAAGGTTCTTTTGACATGGCGGTCGAAGTCCGACTCAAATAGCCGGTCTTGCACAATTCGGTATTTCTCGAATTCGCTTTCGGCAAAAGCCTTGGCGACTTCCTGACTGACATTGCCGGGATGATCGAGGATGTCCCGCTCATTGAACTGAAGAAAGGCGTTCAGCTTGGTAGCCCAATCCTGCATGGTCATGGGAATGCTCCGCTCAGCCTGATCCTCGGCATAATCGAGGTACATCGTCACAAAGCGGTCAAGTGACTTCAGCTCCTTTTTGGTGAGGTAGTTCTTCGCGACGACGACATCCGGTTTGAGAATTTTCCCGTGTGGCGCGTTTTTCCAGGTGGTCAGGCCCATCTGCTCCTTTTTACCGTCCGCGCGAGCGACAATCAACTCGGCAGCGGTGCGCCCGTGAATGGCGAAATGCAATTTGTTCTGTACCGTGGCAAAAAACGTCTGCGTGGTTTCGGCCGCCGGACTGTAATCCATGGCCGTGGCATAGATGTCGGTGATCTTCTGGTAGAACTTCCGCTCGCTCGCCCGGATTTCGCGGATTTCCTCGAGCAGATTCTCGTAATACTCCTTGTTTAAGAACGCCCCGTTCTTCAGCCGTTCCTTGTCCAGCACGTAGCCACGAATGGCGTAGTCGCGCAGTATGCCCGTGGCCCACTGGCGGAACTCGATGGCCCGGGCGGAATTCACCCGGAAACCGACGGCGATGATGGCATCGAGGTTGTAGAACTGCGTCGTGTAATCCTTGCCGTCCTCGGCAGTGTGTCGGAAATCCCGACATACTGCCTTTTGCTCCAGTTCGCCGGTCTCAAAGATGTTTTTTAAATGCTCGGTGATGGTGCTGCGGCCCTTGTCAAACAGCACGCTGATCAACTTCTGGGTCAGCCAGACGGTTTCTTCGGCCACGCGGACTTCGATACTGTCTTCGCCCGCCTGCCGGGTGAAGATCAGGAATTCGGCGGTGCTGTTTCGGATTCGGAGTTCTTTTTCACGTTTCATTTCGTCAGCCCCCCGATCATTGTCAGGATCCTAGGAAAATCGGTGTCAATGCCGTATTGTTTTCAGCTGGCATCCAACGCCCACCGCTTGTTGATGCCGCTATAGGGTTTAGGCTTTGTCGCGTTGCGCGAAAGACCTGACCGCTAAAGGCTTCCGTCGGAAAGGCTGCTAAACGATCAAGGAGATCGGCGTCGCGGATCATAAGACGTCAGTTTCGGTACTTAGATGAACACCCCGTCGCGTAGCTGACTGATGGCGGTCAACACCTCGTCTACATTGCCTTCCTGAATCATTTCAGCCGGCACGCGCCCTTCCAACAGTCGTTGCCGAGAGAGTATCCACAACCGTGCTTCTTGCGGTTCGTAGAAATCGGACAACTGCTCAACGATGAAGGCAAGCTCCATCAGCTGCTTTTCCGTCTGCGGATGATGGTGCGGTAGCCGAAGTCCTCGTTCCTGAAGATGCGGCTGATGGGCACACCGTCGCGGGTGGATTCCTCGAAGCGGCCGAAGAGGCGGGTGATGTCCTCGATGTGTTCCGGGCTGAGTTCCTTGCGCTTGCTGCCGAGGCTCTTGCGCATCTTTTGCCAGAAGCTGCTGGCGTCGATGAGTTGCACCTTGCCCTTGCGCGCGGCCGGCTTCCGGTTGCTGACGATCCAGACATAGGTGCTGATGCCGGTGTTGTAGAACATGTCGGTGGGCAGGCCAATGATGGCCTCGACCAGGTCGTTCTCCAGCACGTAGCGGCGGATCTCGCTCTCCCCCGAACCCGCGCCGCCGGTGAAGAGCGGCGATCCGTTGAGCACAATGCCGAAGCGGCTGCCGCCATCCACGGCGAGCCGCATTTTGGAGATGAGATGAAGGAGAAAGAGCAGCGAGCCGTCGCTCACGCGCGGCAGGCCGGGGCCGAAGCGGCCATTGAAGCCCATCTGCTCGAATTCCTTGCGAATAATGGCTTCGATCTTTTTCCACTCCACGCCAAAGGGCGGATTGGAGAGCATGTAGTCGAAGAGTTTCCCCAGCAGGCCGTCGGCGGAGAGCGTGTTGCCAAAGATGATGTTGGCGATATCCTGCCCCTTGATGAGCATGTCGGCCTTACAGATCGCGTAGGACTCGGGGTTCAGCTCCTGCCCATACATGACCAGCCGGGCGGCGGAATTCAGGCTGGCGAGGTGCTCCCCGGCCACGCTCAACATGCCGCCGGTGCCGGCGGTGGGATCGTAGAGGGAGCGCACGACGCCGGGCTTGGTCAGGGCTTCGTCGTCCTCGATGAACAGAAGATTCACCATGAGCCGGATGACCTCGCGCGGGGTAAAGTGCTCCCCGGCGGTCTCGTTGGACAACTCGGCGAACTTGCGGATCAGTTCCTCGAACACCGCACCCATCTGGTCATTGCTGACGGCGGCGGGGTGGAGGTCGATGTTGGCGAATTTTTCCGTGACCAGGTAAAGCAGGCCGGATTTGGCGAGGCGGTCGATCTGGGTGTGGAAGTCGAAGCTCTCGAAGATGTCGCGCACGGCGGGCGAGAACGCCTGCATGTAGGCGCGGAGATTTTCGCCGATGTGATCCTGATCGCCCATGAGCTTCTTCAGGTCGAGGGGCGACGTGTTGTAAAAGAGCAGGCCGGATTTCCGCAGGAGGAAGGGCTCGGGATTCAGCCCGGCCTTCTCGCGCTTGGCCAGCTCGGCGAGCACGGCCGCCTTGGTGGCTTCGAGCACGCAATCGAGACGGCGGAGGACGGTGAACGGGAGAATGACCTTACCATATTCGGATTGCTTGTAATCGCCCCGCAGGAGATCGGCGACGGACCAGATGAAGGAAGAGAGGTTAGGGTCGCTCATGGAGTGTTTCAAATATGGGACGAGAGTGCGAAGGATAGGAAATTCAGCCGTACGAGGCCAAGTATCCTTTGCCTCTACAGCCCAGTCAAATGCTCATTTTCATTCTCGACTCGCGGGTCAGTCGACCAATTCTTGCCACTACGCGCAGAGGAGCGGCGCAATACCGACATTTTCGGGCATTCGAAGTTGAAAATGCGCGGTTGACGGGGGTGCGGCGCCCGAGGAAAGTTGGGGTCACGCGGTTGAAATTCCGATCCTCAACTTAATTCCTACAAAAGAAGAGCGAAAAAGTTGTATAGATTGAAATATTTTGTCGTGCGGTTCGGAGCGACGACGACGACCGGACTTATAACGCCGCGTCCGAGTGCAGCAAAGAATCAACTTTCTTTCCGTTGCCTTGACACGGGCGGGGCGTAGAATACCGTCCTGTTGGTGGCATCATGGTGATGGTCACCTGAGTAGTTACCGCTCGGCATTCAAGCCATACCGGGAATGTCAGTTCAACCAAAAAGGGGGTTCCGATGGAGAAGACCAACAAGCCTGGATTAGAGGGGGAGTCGTCCGAAAGCCTGTCACGGCGCAATTTCTTCACGAGCGCGGCAACGATTGGCTTCGCAGCCGCCGCGGGTGCGCAGTTATTGTCTCCGGATACGGCGCAGGCGCAGGCGCCCGCCTGTCCAGAGACCACGCTCGACAAGATCAAACGCATGTCCGAATTCTCGGTCGGCGCACGGCAGGGCGTGTTTCCGTTCGGCTATCTCGACAAGGACAACAATTGGACCGGCATCTCGACCGAAATCGTGCGCGAGGTCCACAAAGCAATCGAGAAAGAACTGAAGACCAGCGTCAAGCTAAACCTCGTACCGGTCACATCGCAGACGCGTATTCCGCTCCTGTTGAACGGCACCGTCGACATGGATGCGGGATCAACCGTCATAACACAGGCGCGCGCGAAGGTCGTTGATTTTTGCATCCCTTTCCTGGGCACGGGCCTGCACCTTCTTCTGCCCGCTGGCAGCCGGATCAAGGGGTGGAAGGACCTCGCTGGCAAGCGCATGGGAACGGTGCAAGGCGCATTCGATCCCGAGCTTTACGCCGATCTCAACAAGTCGGGAAAAATGAATCCGCCGGTCGAAATCGTCGCGTTCCGTGATCACCCGGACGGTTTCCAGGCACTTGTCAATGGCGCGGTCGTCGCCTATTCGACCGATGGGCCGATCCTCGCGGGTTTACGCGCCCGCGCGGCGAAGCCCCAGGACTGGAAGATCATCGATCCAGAACTCTCGTCGGAGCTTTACGCATTTGCAGTACGGCCAAACGATTCAAAGTTCCGCGCGCTGGTGGACGCCACGTTCGTCGATCTCTTCCACTCTGGCCGTTTCATGAAACTGTACAATCAGTTCCTTGGACCGAGCAGCCAAGTCCCCTTTCCGATCGACGCGAATATGAAGGCGCTGTTGTATCTGTTCGATTTGCCCAAGTAGCCCGGCAACTGTCGACAGGACGATCGGCACAAAGAACGACGAAGGACGTCGCACGGGTGACAAGCGCGCGACGTCGGCTCTAGGGCGAAAATAGAATGAACTATACCTTCGACTGGTCGGTTCTCTGGCGTGAACCGAACGGAGGCTTGATCATCGATGGTCTGCGGATGACGCTCTATCTCTCCCTGTCGGGATGGATCGGAGCGCTGTTGTTCGGCACATTGGTCGGATTCGGACGAACGGCGCGCGCGATGCCGGTCCGCGTATTGTGCACGGCTTACGTCGAAATCCTGCGCAATATTCCTCTGCTGCTGCAACTGTTATTTTGGTACTTCGCCTTTCCCGCGATGCTGTCACGGGACATTCGAGTTCAGCTTTATTCCTTCGGCTGGGAGGTCGACGCGGCAATCGTTGCGCTTGCGCTCTATACATCCTCGCGCGTCGCCGAGCATATTCGCTCGGGCGTTCGGTCGGTCGAAGGCGGCGTGGGATTGGCCGCTTTAGCGACGGGGCTCTCCCGCATTCAGGCCACCCGCCGCGTCATCGCGCCGTTGGTCTTTCGCCTCATTGCGCCGAGTCTGACATCCGAGTTCTTGACCATCTTCAAGAGCTCATCGGTCGCGATGATGATCGGCGTTGCGGAAACAACATTCGTATCACAACGGATCGGGAATGCCAGCTTTCGCTTCATCGAGGCGAGTGCGGAAGCAACCGTCATCTATTTCGGCATCGCAGGGCTCGTGGCGACCCTCGCCGGTTTCATCGAACTGCGTCTCCGGGTTCCTGGCTTGATGCATCGCGAAGCGAACTGATCATGCAGCTCGCGCTCGACAACGCAGGCTTCATCCTCAACGCCTTCGCGCTCAACATGCTTCTGGCAGGACTTGCCATTCCGCTGGCGCTTCCGATCGCCGCGCTCTTTGCCTTCGGCCGCATGTCGCGCCTCAAGCCGGTCTATTATCCGGTGACCCTCTACGTGAACATGATGCGCAGCATGCCGCTCATCATGGTGATGTTCTGGTTCTACTTCCTTGCGCCAATCGTGCTCGGACGCCAGACCGGCGCTTTCAATAGCGCACTGCTGGCACTGGTCGTATTCGAGATCGCGTATTTCACCGAAATCATTCGCGCCGGCATTCAGTCCATTCCGGTCGGACAAAAATACGCAGCCTTGTCGAGCGGGATTCGGCCATGGCAGGTTGCTATGCGCGTCATCCTGCCGCAAGCCGTGCGCCGGATGCTTCCCTCGCTTATGACGCAGAGCATCATCGCCTTTCAGGACACGACGCTCGCCAGCGTCATCGGCGTTCTCGAAATCAGCGCGGCGGCAACGGTTCTTAACTCCCGGGAAGGTAATTCGGCTTTGTTCTACACCCTCGTCGCGGTGGTTTATTTTGTCGTCTGTTATTCCCTTTCATGGATCGCCCGATGGCTGGAGCGCAGACCGGTTTGAAACCAAATGACGTATGCATCGAGGTCAAGGACGTTCACAAGCGCTATGGCAAGCTGGACGTCCTCACCGGTGTCAATCTCAGTCTGCGCAGAGGCCAGGTCACGGTCGTTTGCGGCCGCAGCGGGTCCGGAAAAAGTACGCTGCTTCGCTGCATCAATGGGCTGGAATCCTTTCATCAGGGGCAGATCCTGGTCGATGCAGTCTCCGTATCCGACCCCCGAACTGATCTGAGCGCGTTACGCGCGAAGCTCGGTATGGTCTTTCAGCACTTCTATCTCTATCCGCACATGAATGTGCTGGCCAACATCACGCTGGCGCCACGCATCGTCGGACATGAAAAACGGGCGCAGGCTGACGAGCGCGCCCGCGCGCTGCTCGAACGGGTGGGCTTGCCGACCAAGGCGGCAAGTTATCCCGGAGAATTGTCGGGCGGCGAGCAGCAGCGCGTTGCCATCGCGCGCGCGATGGCCATGGAGCCCGCGGCTATCCTGTTCGACGAGCCGACATCCGCACTCGATCCTCAGATGACCAAGGATGTGCTTGATGTGATCGCCGCTTTGGCCAAGTCAGGCATGACAATGGTGATCGTTACGCATGAAATGGGCTTCGCGCGCAAAGTCGCCGACGAGATCGTGTTCATGGAACATGGCAAGGTGTTGAACCATACAAAGACGGAGGACTTCTTCGAAAATGCCGCGCACCCGAGTATCAAGCTCTTTCTCCGCGATGTGTAGCGGAATGTATCCTTCATGCCGGTCACACGTGCAAACGCGATGAGCAAGGAAAACAAGAAAGTCGCTGTGATCGGCGCCGGCATTATCGGCATGGCAGTTGCGAGCTGCCTACAACGCGACGGCCACGACATCTTCGTCGTCGATCCGAACGAGCCAGGACTAGGCGCATCCTTCGGCAATGCCGGGGTGTTCGGCACCTCCTCGGTCGCGCCGATGTCGATGCCCGGCGCCATTCGTCAGGTGCCGAAATGGCTGAGCGATCCGTACGGGCCGCTCGCCGTGCGTTGGAGCTATCTTCCTTTCATCGCCGGGTGGCTTGCCCGCTACATCGCCGCCGGTCGGCCAGATAGGGTCGAAAGGCAGGCGCGCGCGTTGCGTGACATGCTGGGCCGTGCGGTCGACAATCTCGCACCGCTTGTGGAAGCCGCGGAAGCAACAGCTGTTTTCCACCGCAACGGCTCGCTATTCATTTATCGCTCGGCCGAAGGCTTCGCCAAGGATCGCCAGACGTGGGATTTGCGTGCGCGAAACGGGGTGCAATGGGAAGAGCTCGATGCCGCGGCCCTGCGGCAATTCGAACCGAGCCTCTCGTCGAATTGTACCTACGGCATCCTTGTGCGCACCAACGGCCACACCAGCAACCCGCACGCGCTGGTAACCTGTCTCGCCCAGAATCTCATCAAGCGCGGCGCGACAATCCACCGGACCGCCGCCATCGGATTCGTGCTCGACGGCGACCGGCTTCGCGCAATCCGCACCACGCAAGGGGAAATTCCCGTCGACGCTGCCGTGGTCGCGGCCGGCGCTTTCTCGCGGCCGCTGAGCAGGCAGCTCGGCGATCGCCTGCCGCTCGAAACCGAGCGCGGCTATCACATCATGATCAGCGATCCCGAGGTCCGGCCGAAAGTGCCGATCGCGGACCAGGAAGCCAAATTCGTCGCGACACCGATGGATACCGGGCTGCGTCTCGCAGGCACCGTCGAGCTGGCCGGGCTGAATGCTCCGCCGAATTGGGAGCGGTCGCGCATTCTGCTTCACCAAGCGCGCGGGTTGTTTCCGGCTCTGCGCGACAATTACCCCGAGGATCGGCTTTCCTTGTGGATGGGCCATCGCCCGTCCCTGCCGGACTCTCTTCCAGTCATCGATCGCTCCAAACGCTCGCCCGATGTGTTCTATGCGTTCGGGCATGGGCATGTCGGTATGGCGTCATCCGGCATGACAGGCATGGTGCTGGCCGACCTCATCGCCGGACGGCGCCCGACGATCGATATCACTCCCTTCCGCGCGAATCGCTTCGCGTAAGCCACACTTAGCCGGAGTAAGCCAATGTTTCCGCCCAAGGATCGGTTGACGATCTGCTTTGCCCACGTCGCCTATCAGTTGCAAGAGCGTTTCCTGCCCCGGCAAACGGCCATCCACAGCTTCGGGGTTCGCACGCCCGATGAATTCGCGCGGCGGATCGGCGAAGCCGACGTGGTCGTCGTCTCCGGCTTGTGGCGCAACGACTTGCTCGACCGCGCGCAGCGCCTCCGCTTCATTCAGTCAATCGGCGCCGGGACTGACCAATTCGATCGCGGCCAGTTGACGGCGCGCGGAATCAGGCTGGCCAGTGCACAAGGGGTAAATGTCCGTGCGGTCTCGGAACACGCGATGGCGCTTATTCTCGCGCTGACGCGGAAGCTGGCGGAAGCCCGCGACAATCAAGCCAAGCACGTCTGGCGCGGCATGATTTCCGACACCGCGCAGCGCGAAGACGAGCTCGGCGGCAAGACGCTTCTGATCATCGGTTTGGGTGGCATCGGAAGTCGTCTGGCGCAGCTTGCGAAGGCGTTCGGGCTGCGTGTCATTGGCATCAAGCGCAATCCGGCGACGGGCGGCGAGGCCGCAGACTCGGTTCACGGGCTCGCGGACCTGAAGACGCTGCTTCCGCAGGCCGATTTCGTCGCTCTCACCTGCCCGCTGACGAAGGAAACTGAAAAGGTCATCGATGCCGATGCTTTTTCGCGTATGAAGAAACCTGCCTACCTCGTCAATGCGGCCCGCGGCCAATGCGTGGACGAGCTCGCGCTGATCAAAGCGCTGCAAGACCAGATGATCGCCGGAGCCGCGATCGACGTTGTCGCGGAAGAGCCGCTGCCGGCGGCCTCGCCGCTCTGGGACTTTAGCAATGTGCTGATCACCCCGCACACCGCCGGGGAAACACGGAAGTACGAGGACAATGTGCTGGACATTCTAATGGAGAATTTGAATCGGCTCGCGCGTGGCGAAACGAGCCTGCGGAACCAGATTGTGTGAAGAGGCCGGTCCCGGCATGAGCGTCGGGATGCAGACAGTGGGCCCGCCGCGTCTCACGTTGCTGTCCGGGTGATTAGGACGGCGCACACATGACAACCCCTCATACCCTGGAGAGCAGTTCTGGCCATAGTTGATCACGATGGGCAGAGCAGCCTGGCGGTTGCTGCAGGAATTTTTAGAGAGGCGAGCTACGTCGGCTTCCGCACAAGCGGGCAACGACCCGCAGTGGGCTCGCAACCCAGCCCGAACAGTCGATCGACTTCGATCAGCGCATCGCCTGGTGGCGCGCAACTTCTGCGTCGCGCTGCGTACGCTTGTGTGGTCGGCGCAACGAGCGGCCGGTTTGCGGCACTGACTCGACCAACTCTTGCCACTACCCGCAGAGGAGCGGTGGAATACCGACATTTTCGGGCCTTCCAAGTTGACAATGCGCAATTGACGGGGGTGCGGCGCCCGAGGATAGTTGGGGTCGTGCGGTTGAAATTCCTATCCTCAACTTAATTCCCATTAAAGAAGAGCGAAAAAGTTGTATAGATTGAAATTTGTTCTGCCGATGTAAATGCAACTGTCAACGCATCTTTCCGTTCAAACTAACGGGCGAATCATAGAGAAAGAGGGAAAAAGATGAAAAAATACTACAAAAGCTTCGCGTCTTCGCTGTATATACGCAAGACGTTCGCAGGACTTGCAACATGCCTGCTGGCCGCGGGCCTGCTAAGCACCAGCAGCCCGGCCTTGGCCAACAAAAAAAGCGACACGCTGCGCATGGCCTACGATCAAGCGCCGGAAAGCGTCGATCCGTACTTCAATAATGTTCGTATCGGCGTAATTATCGCTGCCAATGTATGGGACACGCTGCTGTACCGCGATCCCTTAACCAATGAATACAAGGGCCAACTGGCCAAAAGCTGGAAACAGATCGACGATCGCACATTGGAATTCGAGTTGCGCGAAGGCGTTAAATTCCATAACGGCGAAGAGTTCGATGCCGATTCGGTGGTTTACACCCTGGACTATGTTGCCGATCCCAAGAATAAAGCGACCACTCAGCAGAACGTCAGCTGGATAGAAAAGGTCGAGAAGCTCGGAAAATACAAGGTACGCGTTATCAGCAAACAGCCCTTTCCTGGTGCCAAGGAATACCTGTCCACCACGGTAGCAATCCACCCTGCCAAGTATTACAAAGAAGTCGGCCCCAAAGGCATGAACGCCAAGCCAGTTGGATCGGGCCCATACAAAGTGGTCGAGTACATACCGGGCAAGTCCATCACACTGGAGCGTAATACCGAATACTTCAAAGATTCGCCCAAGAAACAGCCCAAAATAGGCAAGATTGAAATTCGCTTCATTCCCGACCGGCAGACCCAAATGGCAGAGGTGATTTCAGGCGGCGAAGACTTCATCATGCACGTGCCAAAGGATCAGGCCGACCAGTTGCAGTCCATGCCCAATTTGCAAGTCGTCAGCGGCAACACTATGCGCATTGTTTTCATGCAGATGAATATTCTTGATAGCACGCCCGCACCACAGCTCAAAGACGAACGAGTACGCAAGGCTATCGCGCATGCCATCGACCGCAAATCGATCATCAAGAATATTGTGGGAGAAGGCGCAGAAATTCTTAATACCATATGCACGCCTTCGCAAGTCGGTTGCACCGAAGATGGCGCAACTACCTACAACTACGACCCCGCCTTGTCCAAGAAATTGCTGGCCGAAGCAGGATATCCCAATGGCTTCAATATCGACATCGTGGCGTATCGGGAACGCAACCAAACAGAAGCCATTATCAATTACCTTCAAGCTGTAGGCATCAACGCCAAACTGAACTACCTGCAATATGCTGCGATGCGCGACATGATCCGTGCCAACAAGGCGTCCTTAACCCATCAGACCTGGGCTTCGAATCTGGTTAACGACGTCTCGGCCTCGACCCCGGTGTACTTCGCTTTCGGCAACGACGATATCACTCGCGATCCCCAAGTACGTGATCTGCTCGACAAAGGCGACCACACAATCAACATCGAACTACGCAAAGCGACATATAAAAGGGCACTTGATCTGATTGCCGATAAGGCCTATGCCATTCCCCTGTGGTCTTTGCCCGTAAACTACGTCGTCAACAAGGAAGTGAATTTCAAGCCTTACCCGGACGAACTCGTACGGTTCTGGGAAATGAGCTGGAAGTAACTTTCGATATTCATTACACCGGCTGGTAACCAGGCAGCAACCCGTTATCTTTGCGGGACAAGCAATAAATGCTCGCCCAATGCTAGCGTATACGTTCAAGCGGTTAGGTCTGGCAGTATTGGTGGCACTCACCGTGTCGATCATTGCCTATCTATTGCTGTATTTGTCAGGGGACCCGGCGATAGCCCTGGCGGGAGAAGGAGCCCGTCAGGCCGATATCGAAATGATTCGGCATACCTATGGCCTGGATCGCCCGCTAATCGTTCAATATGGCGATTGGCTCTGGAAGCTTCTCCAAGGAGACTTCGGTATATCGGTATATTTTAAAACCGAAGTCGGGCCCCTTATTTTCGACAAGCTGAAAACGACCCTGCTGCTCGGGATTTCCGCACTGGGGTTTGCATTGCTTGTATCCGTTCCGCTCGGCATACTGGCCGCCCTTTACAAAAACAGTTGGATTGATCGTATCTGTCTGGCGGTCGCCGTACTGGGTCAGGCATTGCCCAATTTTTTCTTCGCGCTCCTTCTGATCATGCTGTTCTCGATCTCGTGGCACATGCTTCCGGTATCGGGCAGCGGCACCTGGCAGCACTTTGTCATGCCGGCTATTGCGCTGGGTTATTACGTAGCGCCCGCCTTCATGCGGCTCATTCGTGCCGGCATGATAGAAGTACTCAGCGCCGACTACATCCGCACGGCGCGGGCCAAGGGCCTGCCGGCACGTAGCGTCATCTTCAAACATGCGCTGCGCAATGCCATCGTGCCCGTCGTCGCCTTGGCTGCCGTGCAACTGGGCTTCCTGCTCGGTGGCTCGGTGGTCATCGAAACGATTTTCGCCCTGGACGGTTTGGGCTACCTCGCCTACCAGAGCATTACATTCAAAGACTACCCGGTGATGCAAATCATTGTCCTGCTTTTATCGGCGATTTATGTTTTGCTGACACTGGCTTCCGATATTGCCAATGCCTGGCTTGATCCACGTATACGGGTTTCCTGACTCATGCCTGCACCGACCATATACTCTGCAAGCCAAGCCATCCCTTTGCGTGATGTGGCATTGACGCGGCGCAGCACGTGGCAACGCCTCCTGCAAAACAAAGCCCTGACCATCGGCGGCGGGTTATTGCTTGTTATTCTGATACTTGCCGTCTTCGCGCCCTGGCTATCACCGCACGACCCTTACATACAAGATCTGACGTACCGCACCGTACCCCCGGTCTGGTATGAAAAAGGCACCTGGCTGCACCCCCTCGGTACCGACCAGTTGGGCCGCGATTACCTCTCACGTGTCTTTTACGGCGCACGCATATCGCTGCTTATTGGCGTTAGCGTCGCGCTGATTTCCGGGCTGATCGGCACCACCATGGGCATGGTCGCGGGCTACTTCGGCGGCAAAGCAGACATGATCGTATCCTTTATGGTCACAACTCGCCTTTCCATGCCGGTCATTCTTGTGGCGCTGGCTACGGTGGCCATTGTCGGTGGCTCACTGTGGGTTGTCATTCTAGTGCTGGGGCTGCTCAAATGGGACCGCTTTGCGGTAGTCATGCGCAGCGCCACGCAACAAGTGCGCTCACTGGAATACATAGCGGCGGCCCAGGCTGCGGGAGCGTCCACTTTGCGCATAATACTCAGCGAAGTACTGCCCAATGTCATACCCCACCTTATCGTTATTGCCACACTCGAGGCCGCCAGCGCCATTCTGCTCGAAGCAGCCCTGTCTTTCCTGGGGCTGGGCGTGCAGCCGCCTCTGCCCTCTTGGGGTTTGATGATTTCCGAGGCCAAAGCCTATATGTTCTTTTCATTCTGGCTCATCGCCATTCCCGGCACGGCACTCGCTCTGCTGATTTTTGCGATCAATCTTGCCGGTGATGGTCTTCACCAATTGCTCACGCCTGAAGAGAGAACCTAAGCATGAGCAGCAATGAAACTGTACTGGATGTGCAGGGCCTGCACGTCGACATACGTACTGCTGGCGGCGTCCTGCACGCGGTGCGCGACGTCTCCTTTCAAGTCAAACGAGGTGAAACGCTATGCCTGGTAGGCGAATCGGGTTGCGGCAAATCGATGACCTCGCTTGCCATCATGAGCCTGCTTCCCAAAATAGCCCACCGCAGCGCCCGAAGGCTGACCTTTCTGGCCGAGGACCTGAATTTGGCCGGCAAAAAGCGCATCAACGACTTGCGTGGCAACAAGATGGCCATGATTTTTCAAGACCCCATGACAGCGCTCAATCCAGCCTACACGATTGGCGACCAACTGACGGAGCACTACCTTCACCATCGCGAGACCTCGGCGGGTCAGGCACGCAGTCGAGCCGTTGAGCTCCTGGAAAAAGTAGGCATCGCATCGGCTGCGCAACGCCTTGGCCAATATCCTCACCAGTTGTCGGGCGGACTGCGTCAACGGGTCATGATCGCCATGGCGTTGATGTGCGGGCCGGAACTGTTGATTGCCGACGAACCCAGCACCGCCCTGGATGTCACCATACAGGCACAAATCTTGAGGGTCCTTGCCGATTTGCAAGCGGATCTTGGCATTGCCATGGTGCTGATTACACACGACCTGGGCGTGGTGGCTCGAATCGCCGATCGTGTAGCGGTCATGTATGCCGGAGAAGTCGTCGAAGATGGCCCCGCGCAGGAAATTTTTGCAACCCCGCAACATCCGTATACCCAAGGCCTGATGCGCTGCATCCCGGTGCCGGGCCGTACCCCACCCGGCGGCAAACTCGGCACTATCCCCGGTGTCGTACCGTCATTAATTGGGAACCTGCAAGGTTGTGCCTTCCGCGATCGCTGCGAGTGGGCAAAATCCATCTGTCAGGAAACCGTACCGGTCCATGCTTCGGCAGCGGGTCAGCGCTGGCGTTGTATAAAGAATCAGAATGGAGCTTTTGCTTGAGTCCATTAATCAAGGCGGACAGCCTGAGCTGTGCCTTCTCGGTCAATGCCGGCATCTTTCGACCCCGTCAGACCTTGCACGCCGTAAATGGTGTCGACCTTGCGGTCGAACGCGGGGACGTACTTGGAATCGTTGGCGAGTCGGGCTGCGGCAAATCGACTCTGGCGCGTCTGCTGCTTGGTCTTACGCCGCCCAGTAGTGGCTCCATAAGCATCGACGGCCAAGACATCAAAAGCATGGGTCGACGCGATCTCGCACGCCGCGTTCAACCCGTGTTCCAGGACCCCTACTCATCCCTCAATCCGCGCCGCAGGATTGCTTCGATTGTGGCGTTTCCCCTTGCAGTACATGGACTCGGCACGGCGACCGAACGCCGAAGAAAAGCCATCGAGATGCTCGAAAGGGTAGGCCTTCCCGTGCGTCACGCCGACAGCACGCCCGGTCAGTTGTCTGGCGGGCAGCGCCAGCGCGTAGCGATTGCCCGTGCCCTCGTCATGAACCCCGAGATCGTAATTTGCGATGAACCCACCTCGGCCCTCGACGTATCGGTACAGGCCCAAATCCTGAATCTGCTGATGGACCTGCGTCAGGAATTCAATCTGACCTATGTGTTCATCAGCCACAACCTGGCTGTGGTAGAACACATGGCCACACACGTGGCCGTCATGTATGTAGGCCGCGTCGTCGAATTTGCCCAAACCGCCAGTCTGTTCAAGAATCCGCGGCATCCGTATACCCAAGCGCTGTTGGCGTCGGTACTGACGCCTGAAACAGGCCTTGGCATACCTGATATGGGGCTTGGCCTGTCCTTTCCAGACCCGATCAATCCGCCCTCAGGTTGCACTTTCCATCCCCGCTGTCAGCAGCGTCTGCCACACTGCAACAACGAACGCCCACTCCTCGCCAAAGACGACTACGGCGAGGTAGCCTGCCATTTATATTCCTCCCTAACCAAAGAAGGACAAGCAATGTCATGACCCGCACGAGACCGAAATACTCACGGCTTTCGAGTCCAAGGGTTTCCCACGCCAAAATGGCATCTTTTGAACCACGCTGCTTTTTGCTAACGTATTGAATCCACCGCCTTCAATACGCGGCCAAAAAATTCATTGGCATGCTCGGGGTTAAGCCACCGCACCACTACGACCATACGACGTTCGGGCTCTAACCAGGTAAATGAACTGCCCGCGCCGATAGCAAAGTAGCTTGATTCGGGTACGCTGGGAAATACTTTTTGCTCGTGGTTAAGCCACACCAGATATCCGTAATACGGCGCTATTGTGGAGGGTGTGCGCATCCGCTGAACCCAGTCCGCAGAAATCACTTGCTGACCCTTGGCCTGCCCTTCATCCAATAACATCTGGCCGATCAGCGCCTGATCCTCGCTGCTGATCGATAGACCGCCCCCCCAATGGCTGCCGCCCGGAACCGACTGCACACGCTGGCCTGCCACCTGTACCCAGGCGTTGTCATACCCGACCCAGTTCCATTGGTCGCTGGCACCTATAGGTTGCATAATGGCTTCACGAAACACGTCGGGAAGCGCGCGCTGAAATAAATGAAGCAAGGCCAGCGAGAACTGATTAATTCGAACGTCGTTATATTCCCAGTAGGTTCCTGGTTTTTGCAAAGGCCGTGGGTCGCCCTTTTTTCCGGCCGGCGCTTTTCCGAACGTAACTGCGCGGTAGCGATCTGCCTGATCGGGCACTCCAAAACACTCGCCCTCCCATTCGCTGGTTTGTTGCAACAATTGAGCCCAGGTTATCAGGGCATTTTGCCCCTTGTCGAAACCAATACCTGGAACGCGTACACAAACGGCTTCGTCGACGTCGGGTAACAAACCGCGATCGTGCGCAACACCAGCCAGGAGCGCCAGATACGTTTTGGCAATACTGAAGGTCAGGTCGGCACGGCGCGGCTCGCCCCAGGACGTCAACGGCTTGCCGTCGAGAATGATCGTCCCCGACACGGGCCCGCGCGAATGCACAGGCCCGAGTAAACGATTCCACGGCGGCGGGTCTTGCAGGTGCACGCCCCACACGCCATCTACATTCCTATCCCAAACCGACTCGTGATCAATCGCGAATTGCACGGCCTGTTGTATAAGGTCATTCTGCATGGAAACCTCTTTTTCTTTACGGTGAGAATCAAGCCTAAACATTTTATACGTCAACAAAATATTCGGTATACAAAATACCAACGGAAATCCCTAATAACCCCGTCTCGACTGGCGTTGTTAAATAGATCGATATTTCGGCAAAGAAATGGACATATTATATTCACGCTGGCCCCTTTTCCGGTTTGCCTATTCCGGTTTGCGGTCCGGACTCTACCAATGCTTTCCGTCAGGCGTGTGGGCGAGGCGGAATCCGGACGCTCTCGGGAATTTGGCGATGAAACCTGGCATTGACCGGGATGAAGCGGTCAGGGATACTTGGCGTTGTGCGGTCGAATCTCCTATCCCAAGCTGGCGCATTGCAGGCGAGGGGCTTTTGCTCGCTGATGGGGCGGGAAGTCCTGGGGACCTCAATTCGGTGACGGCTAGCCACGAAATTGGCAGCATGAAACGAGTCCCCACGGCGACACTCGCCAGCCTGTTAATGGCCGCCCCACCGGCCTGGTCGCGGCGGGCCGATCCAGGTCAGCATGCGGGGACGTATCCCCGCATTTTGCAACAAGCTCCAAGGAGGTCGCTTTGAACATCGACATCATTTCCGACGTGGTCTG